>JAQTSC010000003.1 GCA_028711505.1 Candidatus Paceibacterota bacterium
ATTCGGGTTCTTTTTTGGCGGATTCCCTTGCGGATTCTGGAAAAATTTTTGGCGAAACACAGTGGGCGTGCCTTCGGCACGCCCACACATTGGCTCGTTCAGAGCCTCTAAGTTCTATTCTGGTGCGCGGGAGAGGACTTGAACCTCCAAGGGATTGCTCCCATACGCCCCTCAAGCGTACGCGTATACCAATTCCGCCACCCGCGCCCGTCCGGCCAATTAGAGAGGTGATTTATTCCGTTTTATCTTCCGCTTCGGTCTTTGTTTCCGGGGCGCTTTCGGTGAGCACCTGTCCTATTTGCCGGGATTGTTTTATTTTCTTTCTCAGCGCTCTGGCCGCTCTTTCTCTTACATAATAGAGCTTGGCGCGTCTTGCCCTTTTCGGCCTTGATACGAGCTCAACTTTCTCTATTTTAGGAGAATATAAAGGAAAAGTCATTTCAACTCCGACTCCACTGGAAATTTTTCTCAAAGTAAAAGTCGCGCCCGGTTCCGAGCCGTGTTTCCTTGAAATCAGAAGTCCCTCAAAAGCCTGGCTTCTTTTTCTTTTGCCTTCCTGAATTTTTTGCCATACGCGGATTGTGTCGCCCGAGCGTATGTCTAATTTCTTTCTGTCTTCAATTTTTACCGGTGATAATTGCATGGATATTTCTTAACATATTATTTAAGCTGTTTCAAGCATTGTTAGAGTATTTTTCAAATCTTCGGGTAAATCGGCTTCCAGCTTGATTTTTCCTCCGTCGGGCAGGGAAATTTCCAAAGACGATGCGTGCAGAAAGTGTCTTTTCAGCCCGAAAGGGCATAGGGGGTTTTTGGAATACAATTTGTCGCAGACGACAGGCCGGCTTATCGCTTTTAGATGAACCCTTATCTGATGAGTGCGTCCGGTTTTGGGCGATACGCTAAGAAGCGTGAATTTATTTTCTCCCGCAAAAAATTTTTTTACTGTTTTGTATTCCGTAAGAGAATCGCGGAGTTTGCCAACGGCTTTTTTTGAGGCGACTCTTCTCGATGGATTTTTCGCGCTCCTTCCTATCGGCAGATTTATTTCTCCCGAATCTTCTTTTACTTCGCCTTCGACAAGGGCGGTGTAATTTTTTTTCGCTTCGTGTTCTTGAAATTGTTTTTTTAGAAATTCAAAAGATTTTTGGTTTTTGGCTATCACCATTATTCCGGACGTGTCTCTGTCTAAGCGGTGCACCAGCCCCGGCCTAAGTTTCGGTTCATCTCCGACCGTGGAAATTTCCGGCCGGTTTTCCAAAATCCAATCTGCCAGAGTTTTTTCTTCCGGTTTTGTTTTTTCGGCGCGATGCGCTAAAAGTCCGGCAGGCTTGTTTATTGCCAGGACGTTTTCGTCTTCATAGATAATTTCCGGATTCATTGGTGGGCGGTAGAGGACTCGAACCTCTGACCTCGTCGATGTCAACGACGCACTCTAACCAACTGAGCTAACCGCCCTTGCGCGCCTGCGTATTATATATTGCATCTTATCTTTAATTTGGGGAGTTTTTCAAGAGAATGTATACTTAGCATATGAAAAAAGAATGGAAACTTGCCGAGCAGGTGTCCGATGATTTGGAAGAACAGCTTCTTTTCACTCGAGGGATAAAAACGGAAGAAGAAAAAGAAAAATTTCTCAACCCTGATTATGAACGGGGTCTTTTTGATCCGTTTGAGATGTTGGATATGGACAAGGCGGTTTCCCGAATTTTGAAAGCGATACGCGGTGATGAAAGAATCGTTTTATACGGCGATTATGACGCGGACGGAGTTTGCGGCACCGCGATAATGCACGATTTTTTCAAAAAAATCGGATTTGAAAATTTTGAGGTTTTTATTCCGGACAGAAACATTGACGGTTACGGGTTAAACGAAAAAGCGATAAATGAAATAGTAAAAAGCGGCTGCGGACTGATTATTACCATTGATTGCGGAATAACCGACGTGGAAGAAGTCGCGCTTGCCGCGGAAAAAGGAATTGATACCGTTATCTTGGACCATCATCTTGAATCCGGCCCGATTCCCAAAGCTGTGGCGGTGGTTGACCCGAAGCGGAAAGGCGACGTCTATCCTTTTAATTTTCTTGCAGGCGCCGGGGTCGCTTTCAAAACCGTTCAGGCTTTAATACGGAAAGGCGAATTCAAAATTGTCCCAGGCTGGGAAAAATGGCTTTTGGATTTGGTCGCCATCGCGACAGTTGCCGATATGGTTCCGCTTGAAAGCGAAAACAGGGAACTCGTTTTTTACGGGCTTAAGGTTCTTCAAAAAACGGCAAGAACAGGTCTTCTTGTTTTTTTTAAAAAATTCGGGATAAACCAATCCAGCGTAAACGAAGATGACATCGCTTTTACGATCGGGCCAAGAATAAACGTGGCAAGCAGAATGGATCATGCCAACGCTTCTTTCGCCTTGCTCACGACCGAATCAAAAGAAGAAGCTAAAAGCATTTCAGAACACCTTTTTTTATTGAACCAGGAGCGCCGCGATTCGGTTGATTCCATTCTTGAAGAAGTAGGGAGAAGGATTTCTTCAGGGGAAATTCCTCTGGCTATAATAGAAGGTGATGAATCATGGAAAGCCGGAGTTTTGGGGCTTGCGGCAAACAGGATTTTGGAAAAATATCACAGGCCGGTATTTTTGTGGGGCAAGAACGGAGAAGCCGGAATGAAAGGTTCCTGCAGGGCCGAAGGAGAAGTTAATTTGGTGGAAGTGTTGAATCTTTTGCCCGAAGGCGTGCTTATTGAAGCCGGCGGGCACGCTTTTGCCGGCGGCTTTTCTGTCTTTCCCGGAAAAGAAGAAAGTCTTAAAAAGGAACTTTTAAACATTTTTGAAAAAATAAATTTGCCGGAAGCCGGAAAGATTATTGTTGCCGACAAAGAAGTAAAGATCGAGGAAGTCGACCGGAATTTTTGGAAAATTGTTGAAAAATTCCGTCCTTTTGGAATGGATAATCCGAAACCGGTTTTTTGGCTGAAAGATATGGAAGTTTCGAATGTTAAGATGTTTGGGAACGGAGGCATACATATTCAGATTGATTTTCAAAAAAGAAACGGAGTGATTTCCGCGATAGGATTTTTTATGAAAAACGAAGGCAATTTTGATATCAAAAAAGGAGATAAAATCGACTTGCTCGCGTCCGTGGAAAAATCGGATTACAAAGGATATGATGAGCTAAGGCTGAGGCTGTTTGATTTAAAAAAGATTTTATGAAAAAAGAAAAAACTCAAAATAAAATAATTATTTATACGGATGGGGGAAGCAGGGGAAACCCCGGGCCCTCGGGTATTGGAGTTGTCATAACGGATGAAAAAGATTACGTCGTTAAGAAATATTCAAAAGACATCGGAACCCGCACGAATAACGAAGCGGAATACGAAGCCGTGATTTTCGCTTTGCAAAAAGCGAAACAGGTTTTTGGAAAAGAAAAAATAAAAGATTTGGAAATTGAAATACGAATGGACAGCGAGCTTGTGTGCCGCCAGCTTAGGGGAGAGTATAAAATTTTGGAAGAAAAGCTTTTCCCTCTTTTTATAAAAATATGGAACTTGCGCCTGGATTTGGGAAAAATAATATATAAGGAAATTCCGAGGGAAAAGAACAGGGAAGCGGATAAATTGGCAAATCAGGCGATGGACGAGAGAAAAAAGCAGGAAACGATGTTTTAAAATAAATCACGCCCCTGCTGATAAACAGGGGCGGCTAACATATGTTCGGGTACTTTTTTCTTTCACACAGAGAAGGGGAACCGTTGAATTTTGAGAAGGATTTTATCAGCGTGAAGATTGTTTTTTCATACAATACGCTGATTTTTCTGGCCCATTTTTTGTTTATTCCGGCATCTCTTAGTCTGCAATAAACATGCAACGGGTTGGTTTTGTCAGCAATAAATTCATTCATGCCCTCACCTCCTTCCATGTCAAGAACGTTTATTAAAAAATACCACAATAGATAGATGCACTCAAGGATTTTTTTAATTTTTTGCGCCTGTTTCGCTTTGGGCGTATTTTTTTCGTCTTTTGCGGACCTGTCTTTGTTCTTCGGGCTTTTTTGGATATTTTTAAGTTTGGTTTTCGCGGGATTTTCTATTTCTCCTGTCTTTATCCACAGGAAAATTATTATTTTCTTATCAATTTCGCTTTTTGCCTTCGGCTCGGGCTGTTTTTGGTTTTCGTTTAAAGCGGTTTCTTCTTCGGAGATAAAAACGCTTGAAAATAAAATCGAAGAAAAGATTGTTTTGGTTTTAACTGTTTCCGAAGAGCCGGAAGAGCGCGAAAATCATACAAATATCGTCTTTGAAACAAAAGAAGGCGTAAAAATTTTTACATCAGCTAATCGCTACCCCGCCCTGAAATACGGGGACAGCGCCGAAGTCAAAGGCGTTCTTAAAAGCCCCGAAAAATTCAGTTCGGATTTCGATTGGCCCGCTTATCTTTCAAAAGACGAAATTTATTTTCAGATGTTTTATCCGGAAATCAAGCTTACTTCTTCAGGCGACAGCCTTTCCCTAAAGGGCGGACTTTATGCAATAAAAGAAAAATTTATTTCATCCATAAATCGTATTATCCCCGAACCGGAGTCCGCGCTTTTGGGCGGTCTTACGGTGGGCGCGAAACGCAGTTTGCCCGAGTCGCTTCTTGAAGATTTCAAAAAAACCGGAGTCGCGCATATTGTCGTTCTTTCCGGATATAACATTACTATAGTAGCCGACGCGATTATTAAGCTTTTTAATTTTTTGCCTTCGGCTTTCGGTATCGGTTTTGGTTTTTTGAGCATTGTTCTTTTCACCTTGATGACAGGCGCTTCGGCAACGGCGGTTCGCGCTTCAATTATGGCGGGAGTGGCGCTTTTGGCGCGTTCCACCGGAAGAGTTTATGAAGCGACGATGGCTTTAGTGTTCGCGGGTTTTTTGATGATAATTTGTAATCCTAAAATTTTGCGGTTTGATGCTTCGTTTCAGCTTTCGTTTCTCGCCACGTTATCATTGATTTATCTTGCTCCTGTTTTGGAAAAACGTTTTCTTTTTTTTCCGAAAAAATTCGGAATAAGAACGCTCGCGTCTTCCACGCTGTCGGCGCAAATTTTTGTATTGCCTCTTCTTTTATACAAAACAGGAATTTTTTCCGCTGTTTCGCTCCCTGTTAACCTCTTGATTTTGCCGTTCATCCCCGCGACAATGCTTTTCGGATTTTTGGCGGGTGTCGCGGATTTTATTTTTGCGCCGTTTTCTCTTCCTTTTGGATGGATTGCTCACGGATTTTTGGCTTATGAGCTTAAGGTCGTTGAATTTTTTGCAGGCCTGCCTCTCTCGTCTTTTTCTCTGCCTAATTTTCCATTATGGCTGATGTGGTTTTCTTACTTTATTTTGATTATTCTGATTTTTATATCACAAAAACAAAATGATGCGTCGATTCAAAAATAATCTTAAATTTATATTGCCGTCCTTGTTTTTCGCGGTCGCGGTTTTGGTTTGGTACGCTGTTTTTTGTGAAAACAGAAAAGGTCTTGAAGTGGATTTTTTGGATGTTGGGCAAGGAGACGCTATCTTTATCCAGGCGGAAAACGGAAACCAGGTTCTTCTGGACGCGGGCGAAGGAAAAGCCGTTTTGCGCGAGCTTGCTGAAATTATGCCTTTTTACGATCGTTCAATAGACGGGTTGATTTTGTCTCATCCTCACTCCGACCACCTCGCGGGGTTTTTGGAAGTTTTAAAAAGATACAAAGTCGGCATCGTTATTGAACCGTGTCTTGAAACCGATTCGCCGGAATATAAAGAATGGCTGACTTTGGTCGAAGAAAATAAAATTTCAAGAGTCTGCGCAAAAAAAGGAGAAACCATTGATATCGGCAGCGGCTTGGTTCTGGACATTATTCTTCCTGTCGGCGAAATTTCCGGCAGAAAAGAACATGACGCCATGCTTGCGGCGAAATTGAGTTATGGCAAAACATCCTTTTTATTCACGGGAGACATGGAAAAAAATTTGGAAAATTATTTGGCGTCCGTTTATAAAACGGATTTGAAAAGCAATGTTTTAAAAATCGGGCACCACGGGTCTGACACTTCCACTTCGGAAATGTTTCTGGGGTATGTTTCGCCGGAGTACGCGGTTATTCCCGTTGGAGAGAAAAATAAATATGGCCATCCCAAAAATGTAATATTGGAAAGGCTTGAAAAATTTGGCGTGAAAATTTTTCGCACCGACCAGTCCGGTCTTTTAAAGTTTAAAAGCGACGGTTCGCGAGTTCTTCTTGCCAATTGAAAAATATTTTTTTAAGATGTTTATAGTTAGCGTAAAAGTCGTTTTTTAAAGATTATCAACCAGAGCTTGAAAGGAGAGAATATTATGCATTTTTCAAAAGAAAAGACATTGGTTTTGATAAAGCCAGACGGAATTCAGCGTTCGCTTATCGGCGATATCATCAAAAGATTCGAACGAATAGGGCTTAAGCTTTGCGCTGTAAAAATGCTTGTCCCCAAGAAAGATTTTGTGGAGAAGCATTACACGGTTGACCCCGAATGGAGGAGGGTTACGGGAGAAAAAACCATAAAGAGCTATAAGGCGCAGGGCAAAACTCCGCCGTCGGAAAATCCTTTGGATATTACCGAAGCGATTTTAAAAAGACTGACAGAATATATGTCATCGGGTCCGGTTATCGCCATGGTTTGGCAGGGGGCTCATGCCATTAAATTGGTGAGAAAATTGGTTGGGGGCACGGAGCCGCTTTCTTCGGATACCGGAACAATAAGGGGTGATTTTGTCTTGGATTCTTATGAAATGTCCGACGGAGACGAGAGGTGTATCAGAAATCTTGTTCACGCTTCCGGCTCGGTTGAGGACGCTCAAAAAGAAATTGCTCTTTGGTTTTTACCCGATGAAGTAATAAACTATCGGCTTGTGCAGGAGGGAATACTTTATGACGTGAATTTGGACGGAATTTTGGAATAGATTGCCTGAAAAATTTTTGCTATAATTATTCCAGGTTGCTTCACGGACAAACCTTTGGATCAAATATAAAAGGGAGCCATAATTGGGATTTAACCGACTGGTTCGTCCGGGGTTTTATCTCTGAGGCGCCCACCTGGAGTGCAGCCAAAAGGTACTCCTTGGAGCAGCCAATAAAAAAATCCCCTAATTTTGTCGGGGATTTTTTTATTGGATATTTTTCGCCGTAAGCCTGTTTCGTAAAGCAGGCTTACTTTTGCCTGAGTCGTTTGATATACTAAAAAACATTATGTTGAAGTTAACATTTTTTGGCGGAGCGCAGGAAGTGACAGGCGCGAATTATCTTTTGGAATATCATTTGGGTGAAAAAAAAGACCAGCCGATAAAAATATTGGTTGATTGCGGTTTACTGCAGGGGACAAAAGAGCAAGAAGAAAAAAACAGGGAACCTTTCAAATATCTTCCCGGAGAAATCGATTTTTTATTTATTACACACGCGCACTTGGACCATATAGGCAGAATTCCTCAGCTTGTTAAAAACGGTTTTGCCGGACGCATAATTTCTACGGCGGCCACTAAAGACCTTTCCGAACTTTCTCTTTCCGACAGTCTTAATATTTTTGAAAAAGAAGCGGCGAAATGGAATATTGAGCCGATTTATTCCAAAGAAGACATAACGGAAGCGATGAGGCTTTGGGAAACAGTTGAATATGAACAGCAGCTCAAATTGGAGGGTTTTACGGCAACCTTAAGAGAAGCGGGGCATATTCTTGGTTCCGCGATGATTGAGTTTAATATAGAAGGCAAGAAAATTGTTTTTACCGGAGACTTGGGGAATTTTCCCGCGCCGCTTCTGCGGGCTCCTTACAATCTTTCGGAAACCGATTATCTCATAATAGAAAGCGCTTATGGCAATAAAGAACATGAAGATAAAGAGAGCCGGAAGATGAAAGTGGAGAGAGCGATTGAAAAAGTCGTTTCTAAAAACGGCGTTTTGATGATCCCTTCTTTTTCGGTAGAGAGAACGCAGGAGCTTCTTTTTGAAATCAACGACCTTGTGGAGAATAAACATATTCCAAGCTTGCCTGTTTTTTTGGACAGCCCGATGGCGATAAGGGCAACGGAAATTTACAAGAGATATGAAAAATATTTTAACAAAGAAGCGCAATACGTGATTGACTCGGGGGATGACATTTTTAAATTTCCCGGTTTGAAGATGACTCTTAAAAGCGAGGAATCAAAAGTTATAAATTCTATTCCGCCTCCAAAAATAATAATGGCAGGTTCCGGGATGTCCACCGGCGGCAGAATTATCCATCATGAAAAAAGATATTTGCCGGACCCCAACAGTACTTTGCTTATTGCCGGCTACCAGACAGCCGGAACTTTAGGCAGGCATCTTTCCGACGGCGCGAAAGAAGTGGAAATTTTAGGGGAAAGAATTCCGGTTAACGCCGAAATTTTGCCGGTAAGCGGATATTCGGCGCATTTGGACGCGGAGGGTCTCTATTCTTTTATAGAAAAAATCGCGGACCGCGCGGAAAAAATTTTCGTGGTCCAAGGCGAGCCGGCGGCGGCGTGTTTTTTGACTCAGCGGGTAAGGGATTGTCTTGGAGCCGACGCGGTTGCGCCAAAAATTGGAGATAGTTTTGAATTGGTGTAAAATTATGAATAAATAGAACATGAAGCCATCTCCTAAAGATTATCTTAAATTTAAAATTTGCGTTTCCGGGGCCGCTGAAACAGGGCATTGCGCCGTTGACGCTTTAGATAAGGCAAAAGAACTTGGCAGGGAAATAATAAGACAGCGCGCGGTTCTGGTAACGGGCGCGACAACTGGTTTTCCTTTGTGGTCTGCCGTTGGCGCGAAAGAAGAAAACGGTTTTTCCATAGGAATTTCTCCGGCGTCTTCGGAAAAAGAACATGTCGAATTTTATGAGCTTCCTACCGATTACTTTGATATCATAATTTATACCGGATTCGGCTATTCCGGACGCAACCTTCTTTTGACGCGCTCGGCAGACGCTGTTATTATCGGTTGCGGAAGAATAGGAACGTTAAATGAATTTACCGACGCGTTTGAAGACAATAAGCCTATCGGTATTTTGACCGGCACCGGAGGAATAGCCGATGAAATTAAAGAAATTGTTGAAGCGTCTCATCGCGGTCCGGGCAATGTCGTTTATAATTCCGACCCGAAAATTTTGGTTGAAAAAGTCATTGAATTGATAAAAAAAGAAAAAATACTGAAAGCGTAAAAAATAATTTTTTTGATATGTTTATGTCTTTGGAATCTCTTACCCCAGTTTTTTTTCAACTTTTTCTCGCCGCTGTCTTGGGAATGGCTGTCGGTTTTGAACGTTGGAAAATAGGCAAGCCGGCGGGAATGAAAACGTACGCTCTTGTTTCGCTGGGTTCGGCCCTTTTTACTATTTTATCCGTTTCCGGTTTTTCCGAATTTGTGGGGAGCGGAGGATATGACCCGAGCCGTTTGGCAAGCCAGGTTGTTGTTGGTGTAGGTTTTCTTGGCGCCGGAATAATTTTTTCTTCCCAAAAAGAAGTGCACGGCCTTACGACCGCGGCGGCAATTTGGGTTTCCGCCGCCGTCGGCACGGCGGTCGGTCTTAAATTTTACGCGGTTGCCGTCTTTACCGCGATGCTCACTGTTTTTATTCTTTGGTTTTTAAGGCTTATAGAAAGCAAAGTTCCAAGGGCGGAAGGAAAGGATGAAATATCTTAGAGGGATCGGAATTATTGTCGGACTTATGTTCGGGGCGGGAATTTTTGCCCTTCCTTATACTGTTTTAAAATCGGGGGTATTGTGGGGGCTTATACATTTTTTTGTAGCCCTCTTTTTAATAATTTTTCTTCATCTTCTTTATGCGGAAATTTCTTTTCGCGCGGGTGACGGCCACCGGTTTGTCGGTTATGTGCGGATGCTTCTGGGAGAAAAGTACAAGAGTTCGGCGCTTTTCATAACCCTCGCGTCGTACTACGGGACGCTTTTGGCTTACGGTGTTTTGGGAGGCATTTTCCTTTCCAATTTTTTTGAAGAAAAACCGGTGTTTTTTGCTACGCTGGCGTTTTTTGTTTTTGGCTCCCTTTTTCTCCTTCTAAAAATGGGGAATATCGCTTTTTTAAATTTTTGCCTTTCAATTCCACTTTTTGTTTTCGTCGTCATTCTTGCCTTTTTGCTTTTTCCGTCTTTTGACACGGCAAACTTTCATCTGTTGCCGCAAAATGAAATTGCTGGAAATTCAAATTGGTTTTTGCCGTACGGTGTCTGGATTTTCGCCCTGTCGGCTCTTGCCGTTATTCCAGACGCGCGAGACCTTTTTCGCTCGTCGTCTGTTAGAAATTTGAAGAGAGTCGTTTTGGCAAGCATTTTTTTGTGCGCCGCGGCTTATCTTCTTTTTACTTTCGCGGTGCTGGGCTCAAGCGGTTTGGAGACAAGCGATGACGCTTTGTCCGGGCTCTCCGGTATTTTGGGCAGTAAAATTATCTTAGCGGGTTCTATTATGGGTTTTTTGGCGGTTTTCACTTCTTTTCTCGCCTTGGGTTTTGACCTTCTTCAAATTTTCCGTTTTGATTTCAAAATTTCAAAAACCGCTTCGTGGTTTTTGGCGATAGCGCCTCCTCTTCTTTTTTTCCTCTTGGGTTTTCATAATTTCGGTAAAATTATCGGAGTGGTCGGCACGATAGGCATCGGCTTTACGGGTTTTTTGGTTATTTTAATGGGATGGAAATCAAGAAAAAATTTTTGGATTGCCGGAGTCTTAGCATCTTTGGCGATTTTTGCCGCGGTTGCTTACGAAGTTTTTAATATTTTTTTCTGACATTTTGACCAAACATGAAAATAATCGCTGATTTTCACATCCACTCCAAATATTCCCGCGCCGTTTCCCGCGATATGGTTTTGGCAAATATCTCTAAAACCGCCGCGAAAAAAGGAATTCAAGTTATGGGCACCGGAGATTTTACTCATCCCGCGTGGTTTGATGAAATTAAAAAAGAACTTAAGCCGGCGGAAGAAGGTCTTTTTAAAATCAAAAACGATGAAACAAGATTTATGCTTACCGCGGAAATCGCCAACATTTATTCAAAGGGCGGAAAAACGCGGCGCGTCCATAATGTGATTTTTTCTCCCACGATAGAGGCGGTGGAAAAAATAAACAATAAATTAAACTGGATAGGAAATTTGAAATCCGACGGCAGGCCCATGCTTGGTTTGGATTCTAAAAAACTTCTGGAAATAATTTTGGACGCCGACCCGCGGTGCGTTCTCGTCCCTGCTCACGCGTGGACCCCGTGGTTTTCCATTTTCGGTTCGATGTCGGGATTTGATTCCATAGAAGAATGTTTTGACGATTTGAGCGGCCATATTTTCGCGATTGAAACGGGGCTTTCATCGGACCCGGGAATGAACTGGCGGCTTTCCGCTTTGGATAAAATTTCTTTGATTTCAAATTCCGACAGCCACTCGCCTTCAAAAATCGGAAGGGAAGCGAATGTTTTTGACTGCGATTTAAGTTATGACGGAATATTTTCCGTTATAAAAAAGACCGAACCTGCCGACAGGCAGGCGGGAAAATTTTTGTACACGATTGAATTTTTTCCGGAAGAAGGCAAATATCATTTTGACGGGCACAGCGCCTGCAAGGTTTCTTTTTCTCCGGAAGAAACGAAAAAATTGGAAGGTTTGTGTCCGGTATGCGGAAGAAAAATGACAATAGGAGTTTTAAGCAGGGTAAACGTTCTGGCGGACAGGGGAGAAGGGGCAAAACCCGCGGGCGCGGTTCCTTATAAAAATTTAATTCCTCTTAACGAGATAATCGCCGAAGCTAAAGATGTCGGCGTTCAGACAAAAACCGTCGGCGGCATCTATGAAAAATTGCTTGACGAGTTTGGCACGGAAATGGAAATTTTGCTTGAAACGCCCGTTGAAAAAATTTTTGAAATTGCAGGAGCTCGCGTTTCCGAAGGATTAAAAAATATGCGCGAAGGAAAAGTAAAAATAAAACCCGGGTATGACGGCGAGTATGGAAAAATTTCTTTGTTCGGCGAAGGCGATGAAAAAGAAAAACAGACACAAAAAAGTTTATTTTAAAAATAAACAAGCCCCGGGCAATGCCTGGGGCTTTTAGAAAGAAAGGAGAGTGTAAAAGAACCGAAAACCGGATTCGAAAAAAGGAAACAAAGTCTCAAAAAATGAAACAGTCCTTAAGGGGTCAATGACCCACTCGCAGGCTCTTGGAGAACTCGATTCCTCCCTCCGCATCCACTCGTCAACAGAACTCTGTTTATATGATAAAATTTTATTTGTAAACCTACAAGCATTTTCTGTGGATAACAATGAACAAAGAACTTTCCAAAATTTTATACGAAATGGCGGAATATTACGAAATAGAAGGGACCGCTTTTAAGCCGCAGGCTTATACAAAGGCCGCTATGTCTATTGAGTCTTTAGCTTTGGATATTTCGGAAATTTACAGAAAAGACGGAATAAACGGCCTTAAATCTATTTCCGGCGTCGGTTCCGGTATCGCCGAGCGCATTGAAGAGTATATGAAAAGGGGAAAGATTGAAGATTACGAAAATTTAAAAAAGAAGTTTCCCGCGAACGTTTCAGAGCTTACTTCCGTAGATGGCGTCGGACCTAAACTTATAAAGCTTTTTTACGACAGGCTAAAAATAAAAGATATTAATGGTCTTGAGAAGGCAGCAAAAAAAGGGGAAATTAAAAATCTTCCAAGGTGCGGAGAAAAATTGGAAAAGAAGATTTTAAAATGGATTGAATTTTACAAAAAATCCGTTAACGATTCTTTGCCGGAAGAAATTTTCGGTTTGCCAAAAGATAATGGGCTGGGGTTTATTGAGGAAAAAGATATCAAAGGCGATTTGCATGTTCACTCCCATTACAATGCTGATAAAGAGTTTGTAAACAGGATGATACAAAAAGCGGCAGAGAGGGGATATGAATATCTTGGAATTTCCGACCACACGAAATTTCTCGCGATTGAACACGGGCTAAACGAGAAAGAATTGATGGAGCAGGCGGAACTGATAAAAAAATTAAGCTCGGAGCATAAAATTAAAATCTTTCACGGATGCGAAGCCAATATCTTAGCCGACGGTTCCATTGATATTTCCGACGACGCTTTGGCAAAGCTTGATTATGTGATAGCGGGAGTGCATTCGCAGATGAAAATGCCGAAAAAAGAAATGACGGAGAGAATAATAAAAGCGATGGAAAACCCCAATGTCGATATTATTTCTCACCCGACCGGACGAATAATCCGCCAGCGCGATGAATTTGAAATTGATTTTGATGAAATTTTAAAAACCGCAAAATTAACCGGAACTATTTTGGAAATTAATTCCAATCCGTACAGATTGGATTTAAAAAGTTCCAATATAAAAAAAGCGAAAAAAGCGGGGGTGATGATGATTATAAATTCCGACGCGCATCAGCCGGAACAGATGGATTTTATAAAATTTGGAATTGAAGAGGCTCGCAAGGGAGGAGCGGAGAAAAAAGATATTTTAAATATTTTGCCTTTGCAAAAATTTGTGGAGTTTTTTAAGAAAAAGAAAAAAGACAGATAAAGATAAAAAAACAAAACCGCCGATGGCGGTTTTGTGGTGTGATGTGGAGATGGTGGGATTTGAACCCACGTGAGAAAGAAAATCTTAAAATCGTCTACAAGCGTATTCCGGTTGTGTAGACGAAGCGTTTAGACCGGACGAAAAGCGCTTCGTTTTTTCTCCTTTTAGTCCCCGCGTTTTGGAGAAAAAAGCGGGCAAGCCTCAAAATGACGCCCGCGATCCCCTATGAGACATCCGGGACGGACGGCTTAAGCGTAATTACGCTAAAGCAGGTGCTAATTGAAAATTTGCACTTATTTGTTTGGCGAATGATTTGGGAGGTTTCGCCAGCCTCCGCTTGCGAACTTTGAGACTGTTCTCTCTACGATTCCTTTCACCCCCGTTATATTTCTTTTTTCAAATTTCTCTCAATTTCCCGTTTGCTTTCCCTCTCTTTTATCTTTTGCCTTTTGTCGTATTTTTTCATCCCGCGCGCCACCGCAAAAGAAAGTTTTACAAGACCATTTTTAACAAAAACGGACACCGGAATCAAGGTGAGCCCTTTTTGGGATTCTTTTCCGGAAAGATAATCTATTTCTTTTTTATTGAGAAGCAGTTTGCGCGTTCTTTGTGAATCATAATCTTCAGGCGTGTTCTTTGGCTGGTAGGGAGGCACTTCCATTCCAACTATAAACGCTTCTCCTCCTCTTATTACAACGTGAGCGCCAGCCAAGTTTCCGCGTTTCATTTTAAGCGATTTTACTTCAAAACCCAAAAGCCGCATCCCTGCCTCAAATTGTTCCAGGATTTCGTAATCAAAATTTGCCTTTTTGTTGTCCAGAAGCGTCATGAATATAATTATATTTTACCTTGAAATGTTTTACTAATGGGAAAAGAAAACGCGGGGTTTTTTGACCCCGCGTCCAATAACTTTTTTGTGCTGTATTTTGCGCAGAATTAAAAAGGGATATTGAAGGTCAATCCTCCTCGAATTTTATTACAAGCAAGATTGTCTTCGTCCCCGAATCTTTTTTGAAAAAAGATCATCGGGCTGAGCGTCGCTTTCCAAAAAGGCATTGCAACGGGCAAGGACAAAACCAGTCGTCCGTAGTTTAATGTTTTTGGTTCGCTTCCATAAGCTCCGTCGTTTCCGCCAAAACATAAATCCAGATTCAGCTTTTGCTTGTCAAAGGGCAGGTCAATCGCGTAGAGAGCTCCAAATTTCCACAAAACTCCGCCTTCAACAATGTCTTTGTCGGTCGGCCAGTCTTTTTCTATGACTCCATAGAACGAAACCCCTTTTACCGGCGGGGATATAACCCTGAAACAAAGAGCGTGGAGATCTCCGTTTATTTCGCCGATACGGTACATATCGCCAAACAAATATTCAAGTCCAAACCTCCAGCCGTTAATTGTTTTGAAGACGTCAAGCATATAATCGTTTTCATCTCCAAAATCGGAATTGAATCCGCCTCTCGGACTTACAGACGACCAAAATGTGCCGGAGAAATCTACAATCTCCGTTTCCATGCCCAAAGTGGCGCTTTGCTGAAACACGGGATCGTCAAAGACAAGAGACCCTGACATTCCGCCTGTATAATCGGTGTAATATCCGAAGTTTAGGTTTCCGCCGAGTTTTGTCTCCGCGCTTGCCATTTGCGCCGCCATCGCCGTAAATACTGCAAGAAAAGCGCAAAACATAAAAACCTTCCATTTCTTCATTTTTCCTCCCTCCCTTGTTTTCAAAGATTTACGAATTCTAAGATGATTTATAAAAGAAGTCAAGCATAGAAAAAGACGGAGTTTTGCCCCGTCTTTTGTTTAGGTTTTTGGCCTAATATTTTTTAACCACCGTAATTCTCGGGCAGGCTTCTTTGTAAATCGCCGCGAGAAATTCTTTTATCGGAATGAAGAAATTTGCAGTATTTCTCCATGCCTTTTCTACTTTATCATTGTTTTTTAGTATCTTTTTTCCTGACCAAACGCCGGCGCATAGGATAAGGATACCTTTGCCGATTTTGTACCAGATGTCCTCGAACACAACAGAAGAGAAACCGAGTTTTAAGAGAGGCCAACCTATTTGGAATAAAAGCATCCAAACTAAAAGCACGCAAAGTGCCGTTAAGCATGCCTCAGCCGGTGTTAACCACATCTTTCTTTTGCTGTCTTTCCCAAACCGGCAGAGAGGATGAAATTTTAGAAGCCCTTTGTTGTAGTCGATGATAAGAGGTCTTCCAAAAAAAAGCGCCGGCAGCGCCACGATGGCGGAAAGAGTTAAAAGCAGCGCAAAAAATAAAGTTCCTAAAAACAATCCCCAGTAGAGTTTGCAGAGGCTAAAGGGGATCGAGTCCTCTTTTGGGCCAAACCAGGAAAAAAGGTCGAAATGTTTGCTTCCGGCATTAAAAAGAAAGCAATACCGGAAGATGTGTCCGGCGACAAATCTACAATTGCCATCTTCGTCTTTAGGGTTTTTAAAATCAACCATCATCCCCATTAAAACAAGGATGAAAACGAAGTAACCGGGAATTACCATCGGCCATCCCCAAAGCCATTCGCAGATGCTAGCTAGCATGTTCATACCCCTCCTTTTTTGTTTTGCGTATTTTGTCAAAGCCGGAAATCGGCGAAATATCTTGTTGTATAATACATTTTTAATCTTGATTTGTCAAGAGCAAGAAAAAACTCCGGTATTGACCAAAACGCGATTACTTGTATATAATAGGAAATAACAAATGTAAGCCCGGAAGGGGGCTTTTTTAATAAAAAGAAGTTTTAGAATATGTTTGAGAAGTTAGTAAATTATCTGAAAGGCACGAAAGCCGAACTTGGATACGTGAACTGGCCGACAAAAAAGCAAACGGTTAATTTTACCCTGCTTGTTATCGGCGTTTCGCTTCTTGTGGCGGCTTTCCTCGGTTTTTTTGACACGATTTTTACCTTTCTTCTTGAGAAATTTGTTTTTTAGTTTTTTCATAAATATATGGAAGAAAACAATGCGATAACGCCGGAGACAAATGTTTCCAAGAGCGAGAACCCAAAGCCGAAACAGGAAGGCCGGTATTGGTATGCCATACATACTTATTCGGGCTACGAAGACGCGGTTGTCCGCAATTTAAAACAGCGAATAGAATCGCTTGGAATGGAAGACAAGATTTTTAACGTGGTTGTCCCGACGGAGAAAAAAATAAAAATTAAAGGGGGTAAAAGAAATATCGTTGAAGAAAAACTTTACGCCGGATACGTTCTTGTCGAGATGATGGTAACGCATGATTCGTGGTATGTCGTGAGAAATACTCCGAGGGTAACAGGTTTTGTCGGTTCGGGCACGACCCCGACTCCATTAAGAGAAGACGAGATAGATAATCTTTTTCAGAGAATGGGAGCGAAAGAGCCTAAGTATAAGGCGGATATCAGCGTGGGCGAACAGGTAAAAATAGTCGACGGTCCGTTTAAGGATTTTGAAGGCAGAGTAAGCGAAACCGATGAAAGCAGGGGCAAGATAAAAATCCTGGTTTCCATGTTCGGAAGGGAAACCCCTGTTGAACTTGATTTTTTACAGGTAAAAAAGATATAAATAGTAATTAAGAATCAGCCATAAGCCATGAGCAGAGTCGGAAAAACAAACAAATCATACAGCAAGAGATTAAAAATTACCAAAACAGGCAAGGTGCTTCAGCGCGGTCCCGGCATGGGACATTTCAATGCCAAAGAAAGCAGGAGCAAGCAGCTTCCGAGAAAAAAATTAAAAAGCTTCAATATCGGCAGCAAAAAAAACATGAAGCATTATCTGCCGTTTAGTTAATCAATATGACACGAGTAAAAAGAGGAACAACTTCATTAAAGAGGAGGAGAAAGGTTTTAAAACAGACAAAGGGATATTTGTGGGGCAGAAAATCAAAAGAGCGCGCCGCGAAAGAGGCGCTTTCTCACGCGTATCTTCACTCTTTTCACGACAGGCGGAAAAAGAAAAGAGATTTCCGAAAAATTTGGCAGATTAAAATCAATGCTGCCAGTCGCGAACACGACCTTTCTTACAGCAAATTTTTGGGTTTTCTGAAAAAGGCCAATATCGGAATAAACAGGAAAATTTTGGCGGATTTGGCGGAGAACAGGCCGGAAGTTTTCGAACAAGTGGTAAAAGAGGCGATTAAATAAAACAAACAGCGGAGTAATAAAAAACAAAAACAGAAATTGCAAAAAAGACCGAGAATAAATAATGAAATAAACGGATTAGAATTGCGCCTTTTGGACGAAGAGGGAAAAAATCTTGGCGTGGTTAAAACTGGCCAAGCGATTGAGATGGCGAGAGACAGAGGGCTAGATCTTATAGAAATTTCGCCCAATGCCGCTCCTCCGGTTGCCAGAATAATGGACCTCGGAAAATTCCTTTATAACGAAAAAAGAAAAGAAAAAGAATCGGCAAAAAGCGGGCAGGATTTTTCGGAGATGAAGAACGTAAGAATCCATCTGGGTACTTCGGAACACGACCTTGAAATGAAAGCCGGCCAGGCATCGGAATTTTTGAAAAAAGGGAATCGCGTGCGGGTGGAGCTTTTTTTGAAAGGGCGTGAAAAATATCTTGAAAAGAATTTTTTAAGAGGGAGGTTTGACAGGATTTTGAATTTGATAGCGGAAAATTACAAAATTCTCCAGGACGTAAAAACCGGCCCGAGAGGCATAAATATAGTAATAGAAAAAATAAAATAATATGGCAAAAGAAATTAAAACAATTTTAAAGCTTCAAATTCCAGCGGGAAAAGCGAACCCCGCGCCTCCGGTTGGTCCCGCCTTGGGTCAGCACGGAGTGAACATCGGGGATTTTGTGAATAAGTTCAACGAAGCCACGAGGGACAAGGGAACCGATATTATTCCGGTTGAAATTACCGTTTACACGGACAGGACTTTTGAATTCAAATTGAAAACTCCTCCCGCGTCGGACCTGCTTAGAAAAGCTGCCGGAATTGAGAAAGGCTCCGGAGCCCCTCATATAAAGAAAGTCGGAAAAATAAATAAACAGCAGCTGCGTTCTATTGCAGAGCGCAAGATGGAAGATCTGAATGCTAATGACGTGGAAGGCGCGGAACGTATTGTTAAAGGCACTGCCCGTTCCATGGGGATAGAAGTGGAGCAATAGTCGAATTTCGTTTTGGTGTGATCTGTTGTCCGCCCCGGCGTTTTGCCGGGGCGGACTTGTTTTATTTTTCGGGGATTGCTAACTTTATCTCAGAAAAAAAATTCTTTGAAAGGAGAAAAGAGATATGGAAGAAAGCAAAAATTCTTTAAAAGACCCAAGGTTTAAACCTATCTTTACTCAAATTGTCGGTAATACCATAAGCTGGTGTTGGTTTTTGATGCTTGGGGAAATACTTACAAGAGGGAGAAGATACGATATTACTTCTGGAAGCCTGGATTTTGAAGGAAATTTTAGACTATCGATGCCGTTAGTGGTTGAAATGCATACGCCTTCAGTAAGGCCTCTTGCTCCTTACATACCTGAAGGTAAAAATGTCCCGGCACCCACAACAGAAGAAGCTATACAGGAATATATGAAGTATCTTCTTTCCCGGGAAAAACAGCCGAATGAGCATTATACTTATGGCGAGGATTTGTGGTGGCAAGTGGAAGAAGTTATTAAGTATTATAAAAGGTATGGGTTTGGCAACGCATGTTGTCATATGGTTGTTGGCCGGCCGGAATCTTTCTTGTTTTACAATCGAGAAGTGGATTACACGGAGTTTGTAGCCGTTGAAGACAGGACATCGGGAAAACTGATTTTTAGCAGGCATATAACTAATACATGGAATAAAGACTTGCGGATAGAAGTGAGCTCCCAGTGTTTGAGGGGCGTGGATACATGGGTTCAAAACGGAAGATTGTATTTTTGCTGCTATTTTCGCTCGCAAGACGCGTGGGCGGGTTTTCCTCAAAATTACGGAGGTTTGCAGTTGGTTAAAGAATATATGGCTTCTTGCCTCAACCTTGAAGATGGTCCGCTTATTGCTATTTCTAAAGACCTGCATTTTTATAGAGACAATATTCCTTACGGATTGGAAATGATAGGGAAAAAAGCCGAAGAATTGTCTTGGTTTGAGCCGGAGGTTCGTTTATGAGAAAAAACACAAAAGTAGTTGATCCGCGTTTTTCCAAAGGTAAAGGGGACTATGAGAAAGTTATTTTTTCCATAGAAAAAGAAGGTAAATGTCCTTTTTGTCCTGACAATTTCAGATACCACAAACATCCAGTTCTTAAGAGAAGAGGAGATTGGTTTATAACCAAATCAAGCTGGCCTTATCTAAATGCCAGATTGCATTTGGTTTTAATAAAGAACTCTCATAAAGAAAGTGTCAGAGAATTGAATGTCAACGACATGAAAGACATCTTATTTTTAGTAAAATGGGCGTCGGGGGAGTTCAAAATAAGCGGTGGTGGATTAGCCATGCGTTTTGGGAAAACGGCGCATACAGGAGCGACTGTTTGTCATATACATGCTCATCTTATTGTTCCTAAAAGAAGGAAAAGCGTTTCGTTTCCTATTGGATAGAAAAATCCTTACCCCCTAGGGGGTAAGGATTTTATTTTACTTGTATGATCTTTATTTTTTTTGCTTTCAGCATTTCCAAGCCGTTTAAAGAAGCATGTTCGGTTTGGAAATAAAGCCGTTGGATTCCGGAAAAAGAAACTGGCTTCGCGCACATAGGGCAAGGAAATATCAGACTATACATTGATACTCCTTGCGTTTTTATACCTTTGGCTGCAGCCACGGCTATTATTTTTTGCTCAGCATGAAGCGATGAGGCAATATGGCTGTCTTTTCCTGCTTCAATGAAATCTCGCGGATCTCCCAAGGAATAAGGAGTGAATTCAGACGGCAAGTGCTCGTTGTGGCCTTTAACCAGTATTTTACCATTCTTGACGAAAGCGGCAGCGGTTCTTCTCCACCAACAAGAACTTTTTTCTGCTTCCTTTTTCAGTTCCGCCATTATTTCTCGGTCTCTTTTTCGGCAGGATACCAGATCGCAGCTTACTTCTGCTGAAGAGTTTACATTTTCGCTGCTCCACATGAGAAAAGTTGTGTCGTGCTCTATTTTGTTTGTCTTAGAGAGGTATCTTTCTGCAACCATAGAAGAAACAGTGTCTGTTGCCGTTATCACTTTCTTTCCGTTTATACCAGCCGCGATTTTTGGAGTGAGCACCTCGATTTTTTTGAAGGAAATTGATTCAATAATTTTTTTCATCAAAGCCGGATTAACTTGCCTGATCTCTTTGTGAAGAGTTAAAAATTCTTGAATCAGTTCATCCCCTACGATGAAAATTGTTTCGGCGCCAGCTGAGTGTCTTTTAAAGAATTCTATATATCCATTATGCAGAACAGGCACATAAAGAAGGATGATCTTTTTCATGCCCGACTCCTTAAACCTTGAGGTTTGTCAAAAAAGACTCAATGTGTTTTTTAAGGGTGTCTTGAATTTTCATCGAGGTTGAAGTGCTTTTTGCTTGTCTTTCCAACACGACTACTTCTTTGCAGAATTGCCGGATATCATCCAGCTGCTTCTGTGGGTAACTTTCTTCTTCTGCCACAAAAATGTCAGGTTGAATTTCTTTGATAAGTTGATATTTCCATTCTCCTTTTTCGTCTATATCATCTACCAGAGTGATTAGGTCAATGCAGTGCTGATAACTTAACATCTCCATCCTTTCGCTTTGAGGAATGACCGGTCTTAGAGGACCTTTGTAAAGTTTGACGGCCCTGTCCGTGTCCGCGCCCACAAGCAAGACATCACCTTGCTTTTTTGCTTCTATCAAATATCTAAGATGTCCGATGTGAAGCATGTCCCATGTGCCAATCGTGATTACCACTTTATAACCGAGAGTGTCTTTGAGAGTTTGGGTTAGTGTTTTTAATTTGTTAATGTCCAATACTATTTTCTTTTCCGCCGTATCTCTAAAAATTTCCATAGCCTATCCTCCTTTTTGCCTTTGTATTCTGGCTGCATACTATCAATTTGTAGGTTTCTAAGTCAAGTATTAGAATAAATCTATGCTTCGGGAAATTTTAAGACAAGAAATAGAAAAGGCGGTTTTGAAACTCTTTGATAAAAAGGCCGTTTTCAATGTTTCCTGGGACGGAAAATTTTCCGATTATTCTTCCAACGCGGGTTTGTTTCTTGGAGGAAAAGACGAGGCGGAGAAATTGAAAGATGAACTTGCCAAATCGAAAGAAATTGAAGAACTTTTTTCAGAAATAAAAGTGGCCGGAAACGGTTTTATTAATTTTCGGCTTTCGGAAAAAGGAATTGAAGATGGATTGAAATTCGCGTTGAAAGAAAAATTTGATTTTTTGAAAAGTGAAAAAATTCAGGTGGAATTCATTTCCGCGAACCCGACAGGCCCTCTTACTTTGGGAAACGGACGGGGCGGAGTTTTTGGCGATGTCTTAGGAAATGTTTTTAAAAAAGCCGGCGCCGAAGTCGTCAAAGAATATTATATAAACAACGCGGGAAATCAGATAGAAATTTTGGGCCATTCTGTTCTGAAAGACGACAAGGCTGAGTATAAAGGCGAATATATAGATGAACTTGGTAAAAAATTAGGAGGCGAAGAGCCCCTGGAAGTCGGCAAAAAAGCCGCGGACATAATTTTGGAAAGCATCAAAAAAACCGTTTCCGAAATGGGGATTGATTTTGATGTCTGGTTTTCGGAGAGCAAAGAGCTTCGAGAAACCGGGAAAGTTGAAGAAATAATGAGGTGGCTTAAAGAAAAAGATTTGGCTTATGAAAAGGACGATGCTTTATGGTTTCGGGCGACAAAATTCGGGGACAGCGAAGACAGGGTTTTAATCAAAACTGGCGGCGAACCGACTTATTTCGGCGTTGATTGCGCTTATCATAAAAATAAATTTGAGGAACGGAAATTTGACCGTGTTATAAACATTTGGGGCGCAGATCATCATGGCGATGTCAAGCGCGTAAAAGGATTCATTGATGCGCTGGGGCATAAAGACAAATTTGAAATAATTTTAATGCAGTTCGTCAGGCTTTTTCAAAACGGCGCTGCTGCGCGGATGTCAAAAAGGGAAGGAGTATATGTTTTAGTTGACGATGTTCTAAAAGAAATCGGCAAAGACGCTTTCAGGTATTTTATGCTCACGCGTTCTCCTGACACGCACATGGATTTCGATTTGGAGCTTGCAAAAGAGCAGTCAAAGAAAAACCCCGTTTATTATATCCAGTACGCCGGCGCGAGGATGAGCAATATTTTAAAAAAATCGGAGGCCGGACTTAAAAACGAAAAAATTGAAATTCAAAATTTAACAGAACCGCAGGAAAGGAGATTATTGCTGAAGCTTATCCAATTCCCGGAAATGATTGAGAGTGTTTCAAGGGATTATCAGGTTCATCGGTTGACTACTTATATATATGAACTTGCCGCCGCTTTTACCGATTTTTACGAAAATGTCCGCGTGCTTGAAGCGGAAGGAGATGAGCTAAAAAACTCTCGATTGTTGTTGGTTTCCGTTTCTAGACGTCTTTTGGAACAAGTGTTAGGATTACTTGGAATTTCGGCGCCGGAAAAAATGTAGTGAAAGGAGGCATGTATGAATATAGGGTTTAGTCTTTTGAAAAAAGAGTTAGCGGAAATGAAAGGCGGGCTTTTCGCGATATTCGCCTTATCTTGTATCGCCGGATTTTTTTTGCAGGGTTTTCTTGTCCACGGCGCCGTTTTTGGGGCAAATCTGCCGCGTATTTTGCTTGCTCTCATTTTTTTGCTTCTTCTGCTTGTGTTTATTCTTGCCGCGTGGCTGGCGACTAAAGATGGCAAAAAAACACTAGGACTGATTATCTTTTTGGCCACATTGCTGGGCATTATGGTTGGGATCGGCATGGAAGGAGTATAAAATGACGCAATTTTGCGCGCGGTCATTCCCGCCACCTGTTTAAGGTGGCGGTTTTTTATTGATAAAAAAGGCTTTTTTTAATAGTATGAATGAATAATGGATTTACCCGAAAGAGAGCAAAAGATTTTGGAGTTTTGGGAGAAGAACCTGATTTTTGAAAAAACGCTTCGCAAAGAAGCGGTTAATGGCGATTTTGTTTTTTATGAAGGACCTCCGACTGCCAATGGCAAGCCGGGCATTCATCATATTGAAGCGCGCTCTTTTAAAGATTTGATACCTCGCTACAAAACAATGAGGGGTTTTCGTGTTTTGAGAAAAGCCGGCTGGGACACCCATGGCCTTCCGGTGGAGCTTGAAGTCGAGAAAAAATTAGGGCTTAAAAGTAAAAAAGACATTGAAGAATATGGAATAGAAAAATTCAATCAAAAATGCAAAGAAAGCGTCTGGGAGTATAAAGACGAATGGGAAAAAATAACAAAACGAATCGGATTTTGGGTTGATTTGGAAAATCCGTACATCACTTATGAGACGGATTATATAGAAACGCTTTGGTGGATTATAAAACAGGCGGATGAGAAAGGATTTTTGTACAAAGGACACAAGGTGGTGCCAAATTGCCCGCGTTGCGGCACGGCGCTTTCTTCTCATGAAGTCGCGCAGGGGTATAAAAATGTAAGCGAAGAATCGGTCTATGCGAGATTTAAAATCAAAGGCAAAGAAAATGATTATATTTTGGCGTGGACAACGACTCCTTGGACATTGCCGGGAAACGTGGCTCTTGCGGTTGGAAGCAATATTGAGTACGTAAAAATTAAAAATAAAGATGCCGGAGATAATTTAATTTTAGCGAAGGAACGATTGGCTGCTATTGATGGCGAATACGAAATTTTGGAAGAATTGAAAGGCGCTGACCTCGTCGGTCTTGAATACGAACCTCTTTTCTCGGGCGCGATCCCCGAAAATACGCCGAATTTTGAAAAAGCTTTTAAAGTTTATTCTGCTGATTTTGTTTCAACCGAAGATGGCATCGGTGTGGTGCACACCGCGGTAATGTATGGGATAGACGATTATGAACTCGGAGAAAAAATTGGGCTTCCGAAATTTCACACGGTTAATTCTGACGGAACTTTCAATGAAAGCGTGCCGAAGTGGAAAGGAAAATTTGTAAAAGACACTGACAAAGAAATTATTTCCGATTTGGAATCTCGCGGATTTTTGTTTAAAACCGAAAATTATTCTCATGATTATCCTTTTTGCTGGAGATGCGGAACTCCGCTTCTTTACTACGCCAAAGACTCGTGGTTTTTCAAGATGAGCGGACTTCGCGACGAGCTTGTAAAAAATAACGAAAAAATAAACTGGATCCCCGGACATATTAAAGAAGGAAGGTTTGGCGAGTGGCTAAAAGACGCGAAAGACTGGGCAATATCCCGAGAAAGATATTGGGGAACTCCGATGCCGGTTTGGGAATGCGAAAAGTGCGGCAAAAGAAAGATAGCGGGTTCAATAGATGAAATCCGCGAAGAGTTCGGAAACCCGAATAAAATTTTTCTGGTGCGGCATGGAGAAGCGGAAACTACGCTGAAGGGAGTTGGAAATTCAATGCCAGAAACGGAGAAGTACCCACTTACGGGAAAAGGGAGGGATCAAATTAAAGAATTAGCAAAAATCTTAAAGGATGAAAAAATAAATTTTATTTATGCTTCGCCGATTTTAAGGACAAAAGAAACAGCGGAAATAATAGCGGACAAGCTTGGGCTTGAAATTATTTTTGACGAACGGCTAAGAGAAACAGGGCTTGGAGAATTCAATAACAAAAAAATTGAAGAGCTTCATAGTATTTATCCGACGAAAGAATCTCGCGCGGGCGAAACCGTACGCGGAGTTGAAAGCGGAAGAGACGTGAGGAAAAGATTTGAAGAATTTTTAAGCGAAATAAATCAAAAACACAAAAACAAAAATATTGCGGTTGTTTCTCATGGCGACCCGCTTCAGATTTTTTACGGCCTTTGCCGCGGCGAAGATTTAATGGATTCGTTTCGCGGCTGGTATCCGAAAAAAGGTGAGACGAAAATAGTTTATTCAAAACCCGTTGATTTGCACAGGCCTTTTATAGATGAAGTGAAATTGAAATGCGAATGCGGAGCGGATATGAAAAGAGCGGCGGAGGTTATGGATTGCTGGTTTGATTCCGGGTCAATGCCGTTTGCTCAGGTTCATTATCCTTTTGAAAATAAAGGATTGGTTGATGATAAAAAACTTTTTCCCGCGGACTTCATTTCCGAAGCCATAGACCAGACGCGCGGATGGTTTTACACTTTGCTCGCGGTTTCCACGATGCTCGGCTTTAAAGAGCCATACAAAAACGCTATTTGCCTCGGGCATGTTCTTGATAAAAACGGGCAAAAAATGAGCAAAAGCAAGGGGAACGTCGTAAATCCCTGGGAAATGATAGACAAATACGGAGCTGACAGCGTGAGGTGGTATCTTTACACCGTAAACCAACCCGGAGAGCAGAAGCGTTTTGATGAAAATGACCTGAAGCTTTCAAAGAGGATGTTTACGACGCTTTTTAATGTTTTGTCTTTTTACAAAATGTTTTCAGCGGCTGGGCAGCCGGAAAAAATTGGAGTGGAAGAACCGGCGCACGTTTTGGACAAATGGATTTTAAATTATCTGGCGAAAACAGAAATTGAGATAACCGATCTTTTGGAAAAATACGATATAACCTCCAGCGCTCGAAAAATTGAAGCGTTTATAAACGATTTGTCTGTTTGGTATTTAAGACGTTCTCGTGAAAGATTTAAGGGGGAAGACGAAAAAGATAAAGCCGCCGCCCAAAAAACGCTTGGTGAGGTTTTGCTTTCAGTTTCAAAACTTCTGGCTCCCTTCGCGCCATTTTCCGCGGAGGCTGTTTATAAAGAACTTTGCGAAGAAAAAGAATCGGTTCATTTGGAAAATTGGACAAAGGCTGACGAAGAATACGATGAAAAAATTTTGGAAGAAATGGCAAGGGTCAGAAATGACGTTTCAGTCGGTTTGGACTTGCGGCTTAAATCTGGAATAAAAGTGCGCCAGCCGCTTTCATCTTTTGAAACGCCGAATAAATTTGGCGCCGAATTTTCCGCGTTGATAAAAGACGAGCTTAATGTAAAAGAAATAAAATTCGGCAAGGAATATAAAATTGATGCAAGAATTACCGACGAGCTGAAAAAAGAGGGGATGTTAAGGGAAATAACCCGCGCGATACAGGATTTGCGCAAAAAAGCCGGGTTTGTTCAATCTGACAAAATTATTTTGGCGGTTGATACGGATGCCGGAGGCAAAGATTTTATGAGCGGGTTTGAAGAAAAGATAAAATCCGCGACCAATTTGTCGGAAATAAAATTTGTTTCTTTTGAAGAAGGCGAAAAATTTGAAGTAGGCGAATCAAGCTTCAGGATAAAAATCGAAAAATAATTTATGGCTTATTCCGTCTATACCAGCGAAGCTGTGGTTTTAAAAAAACGGGATGTCGGCGAAGCCGACAGAAGTTTTTCCGTTTTTACCAAAAATTTCGGGAGAATTGAAGCGTTTAGCCGGGGTGTCCGGCTTTTAAAATCCAAACTCCGCTATAATCTTTCACATCCTGCCGTTTTAAGGCTGTCTTTTATTCCCACGCAAAACGGATTATGGCGGATTATTGATGCCGAGGAAATTAAAGTTTTGAGAAATACCAAATTGGATTCGGCAAAATTTCAATGTGTTCTGAAATTTTTTGCTTTGCTTGAGAGATTGCTTCAGGGTCAGGAAGAAGACGCGGCTCTTTGGAAAGAGACTAGAGATTTTTTGGAAAAAATTGAAGAAGAAAAATACGGAGCAGAAGATATAAATGATTTTTTTGTCTATACCGGGCTTAAAATACTTGGTCACATGGGCTATGCCGACAGAAATGTTTATTCCGGAGATTTTTCTTTGAAAGATGTCAGGCCAAACAGAAAATTTTTTGTTGATTCTTTCAAACGCGGTCTGGAAAATAGCCATCTGTAAAAAAGTCGTTCCCATGATATAATTTAAAGAAATGAACGGAGACAGTTTGGACAAACTTAAAAAGCGGCTTTATCGGGGAAACGGAAATTTCGATGACCGCGTGAAGAGGAAAAACGCGGAATCGGACAAACCGGACATCAAGACATATTGGCAGGACGGAATTTCTAAAAAACCGCTTCCCGAGAGCGAACTAAGGGGAACAGAAGATTTAATGGGTCCCAAAATCGGAAAAAAGAAAAAAACCATTATTCTCACTTTGGCGTTTGCTTTTCTGGCGTTCGCTGTTGTTGTCGCGCTTGGAATCAGCGGAGTTTTTTCTTTGGGTAATATAGTGTCTTCAAGAAATATAGATATGGTTATTGAAGGTTCTCCGAATGTGGAGTCCGGAGTTCCCACAAGATGGAGAGTTCTTTTGACCAATAAAAACGAATCAAAACTTGAATTGGCGGATTTAATCATTGATTATCCTCTTGGTTCTTTGTCCGTGAAAGGAGAAAATGTTTCAAGAGAGAGGCGCGCTTTCGGAGAAATACTTCCCGGGCAGACAAGAGACGAGGAAGTCGCTTTAATTTTTGTGGGGCAGGAAGATGATCAAAAAGAGGTTGTCATAACTCTTGAATACAGAGTGGAGGGTTCAAACGCGATTTTTGCCAAGACCGAAACAAAAACAGCCAGGATCTCACGTTCCCCCGTAGGAATTTCTTTTAATATGCCTCAGGAAACTGACTCCGGACAGGAAATCGCCGTAGAAGTAGAGTGTGTTTCAAACAGCAGCGTCGCCCTGAAAGATGTCTTGCTTAAAATAGAATATCCTCCCGGTTTCCAATTTTTGAGCGCGGAGCCGGAGCCTTATAAAGATAAAAATTCGTGGCTTTTGGGCGATTTGAATCCGCAAGAAAAAAGAAGTATTAAGATAAAAGGAATTTTGGAAGGTCAGGACATGAGCGAAGCGAATTTTAGGGCGTCGGTGGGGGTTAATGATGACGATGCTTCTTTGCTTGGTTCCGCCGCCACAGCCGTCTTAATCAAAAAGCCATTTTTAAATTTGGGTTTTCTTGTTAACGGCAAAGATATTGAATCGATTTCCGGGGCGGGAGGAAAATCTCTTTCTGTTTCAATTCCTTGGCAAAATAATTTGCCGGACGAAGTAAGGGACGTTTCCATAAAAGTGGTTTTAAAAAGCGAAGCCGTTGATTTTAGGACGCTTTCCGTCCAAGGCGGGGATTATAGCGCTTCTGGAAATTCTATCGTTTGGAATTCTTCCAGTTTTAATAAATTTGCGGCGCTTTCCCCCGGAGATGAAGGCGTTGTCGACTTTTCTTTTCTTCTGAAAAATGTTTTTCCCGTTAATTCGTCGTCAGACAGGAATTTTTCCATAAAAATGGAAGCGGAAATGTCTGGGACGAGAAACAGCGAGTCGGGTGAAAGTTCCGTGGTAAAAAGCATTGCCGATAAGGAAATAAAAATTTCTTCCGAGCTTCAGCTTGCGGCAAAAGTGCTGAGAGGTTCGGGTCCTTTTGCAAATACGGGTCCGCTTCCGCCGAAAGTCGGAGAAGCGACGACTTATACCGTGGTTTTTTCCGTTTCTAATCTGTATAATGATGTTCGCGACGCAGTTGTGCGGGCGGTTCTTCCTTCATATATATCATGGACAGGAACGGTAAGCCCTTCGGATGCCGATATAAGCTTTAATTCGTCGACAGGAGAAGTTTTTTGGAAACTGGGAGTTGTTGAGGCGGGAACGGGTCTTTTAAAACCCGCGAAAGAAGCAGCTTTCAAAATATCTTTTACTCCGGCGTTAAATCAGATGGGTTCCACGCCGACGCTTGTTTCTCAAATTTCTTTGGAAGGCAGGGACACTTTTACGGATTTGCCTCTTCGCGATTCGGCAAATGATTTGGACATCGGTTCCATAAGCGAGGTTCAGGCGAACCAGAATTTAGGAAAAGTTTCAGAATAAAATTTTTAGATAAAAACAAAATGGCAAAAGAACAGGATAAAATGGAAAAAATAATTTCGCTCGCGAAACGTCGGGGGTTTGTTTATCCGGGCTCGGAAATTTACGGAGGACTCGCCGGCATTTATGATTACGGACCGCTTGGCGTCGAGATGCGCCACAACATAAAGCAGTATTTTTGGAAGAAATTTATTATTGAGCGCGAAGACGTCTACGGTATGGGTGCCGCCATTTTGATGCCGGCTAAAGTCTGGGAGGCATCGGGGCATACGGGAGTCGCCGGATTAGTGGATCCTCTTGTTGAATGCAAAATTTGCCATGAAAGGGTGCGGGCCGACCAACCGGAAGCGATAGCTGACCACGAGAAACTTCACAAGAACGAAAAAACCAAAATGGAATGGACAGAGCCGACAGTTTTTAATCTGTTGGTCAGCACCAGGCTTGGCGCTTCGGAAAAATCCGCCACTCAAGTTTATTTGCGCGGTGAAATTACCCAGGGGGTTCACGTCAATTTCAAAAACGTTTTGGATTCAATGCATCCGAAGATTCCGTTTGGTATCGGACAAATCGGAAAAGCTTTCAGAAATGAAATCACGCCGCGAGATTTTCTTTACCGTCAGCGTGAATTTGAACAGATGGAATTGCAGTATTATATCAAGCCCGATGAGGCCGAAGGCAAAAAACAATACGAGTACTGGAAACAGTTCGCTTTTGATTGGTACCTTGGTTTGGGCTTTAAAAAAGAGAATCTTCGTCTGCGTCAGCACGCGCCGGATGAACGCGCTCATTATGCCAAAGATGCTTGGGATATAGAATACGATACCCCTTTCGCCGGATGGAAAGAGGCTTGGGGGCTTCACCATCGGGGAGATTGGGATTTGAAGCGCCACAACGAATATTCAAACACAGATATGACTTATTACGACGAGGAGACAAAGGAAAGGTTTATTCCCTGGGATATTGAATGTTCCGGCGGAGTTGACAGGGCTTTTCTTTTTGTATTGCTTGAGGCCTATACCGAAGACGAACTAGGAGGCGAGACTAGGGCGTATTTAAAACTTTCTCCGAAACTGGCGCCTGTCAAAGCAGCGGTTTTTCCTCTTCTGAAGAACAAACCGGTTTTGGTAGAAAAAGCGAGAGGAGTTTATAAAATTTTGAAAGATGAGTTCGGAGCGATTATGTTTGACGATAACGGGAATATCGGCAAACGATACAGGAGGCAGGATGAAATAGGCACTCCGTTTTGCGTAACTATAGATTTTGAAACTTTGGAAAACGACACGATGACGATTCGCGACCGCGATACAGGAAAGCAGGAGAGAATTGACATAAAAGAAATTTCGGCATATTTTCAGGAAAGGTTGAAGTAAACTTTTGTCGATATCTTTTTGGAAAAAAGGAGGAAAAAAATGCCGTTAAAATGTTCTTTTTGCAATAACGATTTAGACTTGAGCCGTCCGGAAGCCTTAGGGATAAGCGCCTTTCCTTCTTCAAACGCTTTTCCTTGCAAGGCGTGCGGACTTTTCCATTTCATAAGAGAAGATACCGGAGAAGCGCTAGTTGCGGAGATTATCGTTAAGGAAGCTTTTTTTCTGAAAAACGGAGAAGTCATTCAGGTTCAGCACGGGCCTCCTGTCTTTGCGTGACAGGCGCAGTTCAACAATATAGGACGGGCTTTCGGGCCCGTTTTTTATTTTATTAATTCGTGCTATTTTTAGAAAATGATAAATTTCAAAAAGAAAACTTTAAAAAATGGGCTCAAAATAATAGCCGCGCCGATGAAGAACTCCGAAGCGTCCACTCTTTTGGCCTTGGTCGGAACAGGCTCGCGCAATGAAAACAAGAAGATAAACGGCATCTCTCATTTTTTGGAGCATATGTATTTTAAGGGAACCAAAAAGCGTCCGAAGATGGGTCAAATTCATACGGAAATGGACAGGATGGGAGCCGCCCATAATGCTTTCACTTCCAAAGAAACAACCGGGTTTTGGATAAAATCTTCAGGAAAAGATTTTGATAAAGGCTGTGATATTGTGTCTGACATGCTTTTGAACCCGGTTTTTAAGCCGGAAGAAATAGAAAAGGAAAGGGGGGTGATACTTCAGGAAATAAGCATGTATGAAGACGAACCCCGCCGCCGAGTTTGGGAAGTTTTGGAAAACGTAATTTTGGGCGACCAGCCGATTGGCTGGAATATTGCCGGAACCAAAGAAACTGTTTCAAAAATTTCCAAAAAAGACATAATTGATTACCGCGATAAAAATTATCTGTCTGAAAATACCATTATTGTCGCGACTGGAGATTTTGAAGCGGAGGACGTTTTTAAAAAAATAGAAAAATATTTCGGCGGGTTTAAAAAAGGGAAAAATAGACCGGCTGAAAAAGCTGTTTTGCCGAACAAGGAAACAAGGGCGAAAATAATTTACAAAGATTCCGACCAGACTCATCTGGCTTTGGGAATTCGCGCTTACGATATGTTTGACGAAAGGCGCTATCCTTTGGGGCTTCTTTCTTTAATTGTGGGCGGAAATTCTTCTTCTCGTCTATGGATGGAAATACGGGAAAAACTCGGGCTTGCTTATTATGTTTTTTCTTTTGCGGAGCAGTTTCTTGACTGCGGTTATTTCGGAATAGGAAGCGGCATACCGCATGAAAAATTGGAAGCGGTTTCCAAAAAAATCATCGAAGTCCTTAAATCGATAAAATTGAAAGGAGTTTCGGACAAAGAATTAAAAGATGCCAAAAGTTATACCCGGGGTCAGATGGCTTTAAAGCTTGAAACTTCCGATGAAATAGCGTCTTTTTGCGCGGGCCAGGAGATTTTTTACGACGAAATTCTCCAGCCGGAAGAGATTCTTAAAAAGATTGAAAAGACGAGCAAAAATGATATCCTAAAGATAGCGAATGATATTTTCGTTTCGGATAAAATCAGCATGACAGTGATAGGGAAACATTCTAATCCGGAACAAAAAGAAGATTTTTACAAAAAATTATTTTCAAGAATATAATGCCGGAACAGCATAAAAAAAATATAGTGGAGATAAGTTTTGGTACGATAATAAAAACCGCTATTTTGGTGATAGCGATTGCTGTTCTCTATTATATACGCGATATAGTTGCGATGATCCTTTTCGCCATAGTCGTTGCTTCGGCTGTCGAGCCGGGAGCGGAATGGTTTGAAAAAAGAAAAATTCCCCGCGTTTTTGCCGTCATATTCATCTATGTAGCGGCTTTCGTTGTTCTGGGCGCCACTTTTTATCTTATCGTCCCGAATTTTATTTCAGAAATTTCCAATTTTATTTCTTCTCTCCCCGCTTTTTTCCAGAATCCTACCTTCCTTCAAAAAATTATTTCACTCGCGCCGTCGTCTTCCGACGGTTCTCTCGCCTCTCTCTTCCAAGAGATTTTCGTGCAATTTCAGAGCCAGATAAGCAAGGTGGCTTCCGGATTTTTCAAAACAACCGCCAGCGTTTTCGGGGGAGCGATGTCTTTTGTCCTTCTCATCGTTCTTTCTTTCTATCTTTCAGTGCAAAAGGACGGGCTTGAAGATTTTCTAAAGATAGTCACCCCTATAAAATACGAAGATTATATTCTTGGTTTGTGGCAAAGGTCGCGAACAAAAATCGGGCTTTGGATGCAGGGGCAGATACTTCTTGGAATTTTAGTTGGTGTTTTGGTGTTTTTGGGACTTACAATTTTGGACGTGGAATATTCTTTGTCCTTCGCTTTGTTCGCGGCAGTTTTCGAAATTATACCGATATTCGGACCGGTCCTTGCTTCTATTCCGCCCATAGCCGTGGCTTTTTTGGAAAGTCCGACCCTTGCCTTGGAAGTCGCCATCCTTTTTATAATCGTACAGCAATTTGAAAATCATCTTATTTATCCTCTTGTCGTGAAAAAAATAGTAGGCGTTCCCCCCACTCTCGTGATTTTGGCTCTTCTTGTGGGAGGCAAGCTGGGCGGTTTTTTGGGGATACTTTTGGCTGTTCCGCTCGCAACCGTCTTGAAAGAATTTTTTAACGATGTCGCGGCAAAAAAACACCCGATTGCGACAAAATAAAGGATATGGATGACGCGAAATCCCGTTTCTACATTTCCACTCCGATCTATTACGTAAACGCAAGTCCTCACATAGGACACGCTTATACTTCTGTCTTGGCTGATTCTTTGGCCCGGTATAATTATCTTTCGGGAAAAGAAATTTTTTTTCTCACCGGCACTGATGAGCACGGAGCGAAAGTCAGTCGCGCCGCTGACGCGAAAAATATTCCGGTAAAAGATTTTGTGGATGAAAATTCGGAACGTTTTCGCGCCCTGGCGACCGCGCTTAATCTTTCTCTAAATGATTTTATCAGGACGTCTGACGAGAAAAAACATTGGCCCGGGGTTGAAAAACTTTGGCAGACTCTTGCCAACAATGGCGATATCTACAAAAGCACGTATAAAGGGCTTTATTGCGTCGGATGCGAAGCTTTTATTACGGAAAAAGATTTAGTGGATGGAAAATGCGTTTATCACGGGAAGGAACCCGAAATAATAGAAGAAGAAAATTATTTTTTCCGTCTTTCAAAATATGGCGATAAAATAAAAGACGCCATTGAAAAAGGAGAGATGAAAATTTTTCCGGACAGCAGAAAAAACGAAGTACTTTCTTTTATAAACGACGGGCTTTCGGACATAAGCGTTTCTCGCCCGGCGCGGGACGTGAAATGGGGAATTCCGGTGCCGGCTGATCCGAGCCAAATTATTTACGTGTGGCTTGATGCTTTGGCGAATTATATTTCTGCTTTAGGTTTTGGCCGCGGCGATGACAGTCTTTTTCAAAAATTTTGGCCGGTGAATTTGCACGTTTTGGCGAAGGATATTTTAAGATTTCATGCCGTAATATGGCCGGCGGTTCTTCTTTCGGCAGAGATGCCTCTTCCGAAGGCGCTTCTGGTTCACGGGTTTATAAATGTTTCCGGCAAAAAGATGTCAAAATCAATCGGCAACGTCGTTGACCCTTTTGATTTGATAAGCCGTTATTCCGCCGATTCCCTGCGCCATTATCTTTTGCGGGAAATTTCTCCTTTTGAAGACGGCGATTTTACGGAAGAAAAATTCAAAATTTCTTACAACGCCAACTTGGCGAACGGCCTTGGAAATTGCGTCTCGAGAATAGTAAAAATGGCTTTGTCGTATTTTGAAGGAAAAGTCATTAAGCCCGACGAGGCGTCATTAAGCGCGGTGCCGCTAAAGGAAAAAGGAGAAGAAACTTTTTCCCTTCCTTATATTTTTGAACATCAAGTTTGGCCGGAATATGAAAAATTGATGTCTGACATGAAGATAAATGAAGCTGTGGAGCATGCCGGTTCGGCAGTATCGCTTTTGGACAATTATATTCAGCAATACGAACCGTTTAAACTTATAAAAACAGACCCGCAAAAAACTTCCGTAGTTTTATGGAGTCTTTTGGACGGTATCGCCAATATTTCCTGGCTTATCTATCCGTTTATGCCGGAAACCGCCGAGAAAATAATGAAATCGCTCGGCGTTTTGGCATCCAAAAAAAGTTGGCAGGATTTTTCAGTAACTCCGGTTGAAAATCTTTTTCCGAAAAAATTGTGATTTATGCAGCCAAAATTTATAGATATACACTGCCATTTGGATTTTGAGCAATTTGACAAGGACAGAGAAGAAGTTATCGGCCGGATGGTTGAAGAAAATATGCTCGCGATAAATATCGGAGCGGATTTGGAGAGCTCCCTGCGTTCCGTAGAGCTTTCTCAGAACTACGATTTTATTTTCGCTTCGGCGGGTATCCATCCTCATGAAGCTGAAAAAGATATTGACTGGGATAATTTTTTAAAGCTTGTAAAAAGCGATAAGATCGTGGCGATTGGAGAATGCGGATTGGATTATTACCGAGGTTTGGGGGATAAAAAATTGCAGGAAGAATTATTCCGAAAACAGATAGAAATCGCGATTAAATTAAAAAAACCGCTGGTGATTCATTGCCGTGAAGCCCGCCTCGACTTGCCGAGGCTTGCCGAGGCGAGTCGGGCCCATAATGAAGTCTTGAAAATTTTGTCCGATTATCCGGGCGTAAGAGCCAACATCCATTTTTTTTCGGGGAACTGGCGGCAGGCGAAAAAATATCTTGAACTCGGATTTTTTCTTTCTTTTGCCGGTCCGATTACTTTCTCTCGCGATTACGACGAAGTTATAAAAAATATGCCGCTTGAGAGAATAATGGCGGAGACAGATTCTCCTTTCGCCGCGCCCAGTCCGTGGCGAGGCAGGCGCAATGAGCCGGTTTTTGTGAAAGAAATAATTAAAAGAATAGCGGAGATAAAGGAAATTGGTTTTGAAGAAACGGAACAAAAGATGCTAAAAAATGCGGTTGATTTTTTCGGTCTGAAAATCTAAGGTATAAGTACGCCGAGATAGCTCAGTTGGCAGAGCAACTCCATGGTAAGGAGTAGGTCGGGAGTTCGAATCTCCCTCTCGGCTTAAGAATGCCAGAGTAGCTCAGTTGGCAGAGCAACGCACTCGTAACGCGTAGGTCGGGAGTTCGAATCTCCCCTCTGGCTTTTGTTAAAGATGAACTTCTGATAAAATGGATATTGAAAGCACAAAGAAAAAATTGGAAGAACTGGAAAGCGAACTTCAAAAACCCGATTTTTGGTCAGACAAAGAAAAAGCGCGGACGGTTCTTAAGGAAATAAACGCTTTGAAAGAGCGTTTGTCTTCGCTTAATAAATACGATAAAGGAGATGCGGTGGCGAGCATTTATTCCGGAGCGGGGGGAGAGGACGCGGAGGATTGGTCAAGAATACTTTTTGAGATGTATCAGAAATTGGCCGAACGCAGAGGATGGGGGCTTAAGATTCTTCATGAACACAGAAACGACACCGGCGGTCTTAGAAATATCACTTTCGAAATTTTGGGCAAAAAAGTTTACGGAGACATTAAAAAAGAAATGGGCGTGCATCGTCTCGTAAGAGTGTCTCCTTTTTCCGCGAAAAATTTGCGTCATACTTCTTTTGCGCTTGTTGAAATTTTGCCCAGGGAAGTGGAGCGGCAGGAAATAGAAATAAGGCCGGAAGATCTAGAAGTGGATTTCGCGCGTTCGTCGGGACCAGGAGGCCAGAACGTAAATAAAAGGGAAACGGCGGTGCGACTAAAACATAAACCTACCGGATTAAACGTTCATGTTGACTCGGAACGGTCTCAGCAAAGGAACAGAGACAGGGCGGAGGAGCTCTTGCGTTCAAAATTGTTCAGCCTTTACCAAAAATACAAAAAAGAAGAAATAGACGCGCTTAAAATTACCGGCAAAATGGAACCGGAATGGGGGAACCAGATACGTTCGTATGTTTTTCATCCGTACAAATTGGTAAAAGATCACAGAACTGCCGTGGAAACGGTAAAAGTTGACGAAGTCTTGGCCGGAAATTTGGAAGAATTTATAGAGGCGGAGAAAAATCTGCCGTAAAATACAATCCATGATTTATTTTAATAATGTTTCAAAAGTTTATTCCGATACTTCAACAGCTCTTCAAGACGTGGATTTTTCGATTGAAGAAGGAGAATTTGTTTCAATTGTCGGACAATCCGGCGCCGGAAAAACCACTCTGATTAAACTTTTTTTGGCGGAAGAAAGGCCGACTGCCGGAAAAATATTTCTTGATTCTTTAGATATCCATTCTCTTCCAAGGGGAGACCTCCATGTATTAAGAAGAAGAATAGGAACTGTATTTCAGGAATTCCGCCTTCTTCCCACAAAAACCGCTTATGAAAACGTAGCTTTTGCCATGCAGGCCGCGGGGAAAACCGAAGAGGAAATAAGAAAAGATGTTCCTCAGGTTTTGGAAGTTGTCGGTCTTGTTGAAAAAAGTTTTCATTTTCCGAGCGAACTTTCCGGGGGCGAAAAACAGAGAATAGCGATAGCGCGCGCCATCATAAACAGGCCGGACGTGATTGTGGCGGACGAACCGACCGGGAACCTGGACCCTTTGAATGTTCAGGAAATCATAGAGCTTCTTAAAAAAATAAATGAACTTGGAACTACCGTGATTTTAACCACTCACAATAAGGATATAATCAATTCGCTTAGCCGCAGAGTTATCACGCTTGAAAAAGGCCGCGTGGTGCGGGATGATAAAAAGGGCAGATATGTATTATAAATTTCTGTAAATATGCTTTGGGTAAACATAAAAAGAGTTGCGAAAGCGGGGCTCACTAATTTCTGGAGAAATGGCTGGGTATCCTTGGCGACGATTTTGGTAATGGTCATAACCCTTTCGGTTTTCGGTTCTTTGATCATAGCAAAGGCGACCCTTACTACTGTTTTGGACAGGCTTCAGGATAAGGTTGACATTACCGTGTATTTCAAAACGGGGGCTTCGGAAGAAGATATTATTTCGTTAAAAAATTCTCTTGCGGATTTGAATGAAGTAAAAGACGTTGAGTATGTTTCTTGCGAAGCGGCGCTTGCGGCTTTTCAGCAGAGGCACGCCGATAACAGTTTGATAATCCAGTCGCTTGAAGAAATAGACGGCAATCCGCTTGGGGCCAGTTTGAACATAAAAGCAAAAAATCCTTCTCAATACGAAAGCATCGCCAAATTTTTGGAATCGGGAACGCCGGCGCAGGAAGGAGTTTTTTCTGCCATAGACAAAGTCAATTACCACCAGAACAGGTTGGTGATAGACAGGATGGCGAATATTTTGCAGACATCGCGAAACCTTGGTTCCGGACTTAGTTTGGCGCTCGCGTTTGTGGCGCTTTTGGTTACTTTTAATACCATACGGCTTGCGATTTACACGAACAGCGAGGAGATAAAAGTAATGCGCCTTGTCGGCGCTTCAAATAAATATATCAGGAGCCCTTTTGTGGTTGAAGGGACTCTTTACGGAGTTTTTGCCAGTATAATTTCCATGGCTCTTTTTTATCCGCTTACTTTGTGGTTGGGTCCTATGTCTGAAAGGTTTTTGGGCGATATCAATATTTTTACTTATTATGTTTCCAATTTTTTTGAAATTTTTGCCGTTCTTCTTATTGTGGGTGTTTCTTTGGGGGTGGTTTCAAGCTGGATCGCTACGAGAAGATATTTAGGGGTGTAATAAATTTTTACAAAAAATCATACCAATCCGGAACCTTTAGGGTTTCCGGATTTTTTCCATCCCAGGAAATTTCTCCCCGTAAAATAAGATCGGTTATAAATGATTGCCAGGCGTGTTCTATTTTGTTGGTTTTCGCGGCTAGCGTTTCAGCAGTATCGCTTTCTTCCACCAAAACCGGGAAACGGAAAAAAATCGGTCCTTTGTCGTATTCTTCGTTTACAAAGTGCATGGAGACCGCCGATTCTTTTATTTCACCTTTTTTAAACGCTTCAATTACGGCTTCGTGCACGAAATGCCCGTACATTCCAGGACCTCCGAATCGCGGCAATGGCCCGGGGTGTATGTTTATTGTTTTTGCCGGCGGCAGACCAAGCGCAAGCTTGAGCCATCCGGAAAGCGACACCCATTCGGCTTCATATTTTTCAAGAATTTTTTTGTATTCTTCGCTCGTCCACGGACCTTTAAACAGCTCAAAAGGGATTTTCCATTTTTCCGATTTTTGGCGGACTCCGCCGTTTTCATGATTTGACACGACAGCGACTATTTCCGCGTTCAGAATTCCTGTTTTTGAATTTTTAACGAGTTCTTCAAAACCCGAGCCGCCTCCGTCTTTTGTTCCCGAAGCAAAGATTATAAGTTTTGGTTTGAGCATATTGAAAAAATACAGCAAAAATCGGCGGCTTGCAATTAAAACAAGGTGTGTTAATTTATACCCAGAAAAAGAACTTTGACTTGGTATATTAAATTCTTGGGATTTTCCGAAAAGGAGGTAGTATATGGCGAAGAATCAGATTGTTGAATTGAACAAGGCGATTGCCGTTTCGGGAAAAAAGCTGGCGAAACTGAAAAAGGCGGAAGTAACGGCGCGGAAAACGTGGACAAGAGAATATCGCAGGTTTTTGAAAGCCGCCGAAGGGCTGGCTAATTTGAAGAAAAGGAAAACGAAAAAGCGCGGAACTCTTGTGAATATCGTGAAGGATTGGCGGGAGAAAAGTTTCGCTTTGACAAAAGCGCGAGATGAAGCGCGGCAATCCATGGCGGAAGAAGAAAGGAATTTCCACATGCTTGAAACAAAGCGCCAGATTTTTATCGCCCGACACGAAGAAAGGGTAAAAGCGGACGACGAACTGGTAAAACAAACTTTTGCTTTGAGCTGTGCGGTGGCGCGCGCCCTGGACGAAAGGAATTCGTATCTTAATTCCCGTGTTTTCCCGAAGCTTGTCGGAAAAGAAGGAAATCTTAAGTCTCAAATTACTATTGATAGTTCTGACGGGCTCCGGCGAGTTGTTGCCATGGTCAATGCCATTAGTAGGATTGATGTGGATTTGGCTGCTCGGGCGAAAGAAAAGATTGAAGAGTTTTTCAGCAGATTCCAGGAACAAGTGAAGATGGATTCGGTGGCGCAAATGTTTTACGAGTTAACACGGAAGATTTTGGTGGAAAAAACCAGTTTTCAAATAGGCCCGGATTTGTACAGATTTTTAAGTCTGGATATTGACCAGCAATCTTTTCCCGGACTCAAAGAAGCTCAGGAGCTTCTGATTAACGGATTAAGAAGCGAGAAATCTTCTTCTTATGTTCGGCTTTATGAAAGAGAAGGGCGGAATAATCCATGGAAACGGTTGAATGTTGGAGGATAAATTATCTATGCCTTATTTTGAACTGATTTTGTGCAGAGCCAGTGGGGAAAAAAGAGCCAAGGATCTTATTATACAAGGAATTCCAGCAGAATCCGAAAATGTGCTCAGAGCTTTTTTCCAGCGAGTTAGAAAGAAAGGAGGGTTCAATCGCAAAAGGATAAAGGAAATTCATCCGTTTTCCGATGAAGAAAAATGAGAAGTTTGATGAATTATTTGCCCCGATATGATGTCGGGGCAATTTTTATTGCAATAACGCGTTTTGGGTAGTATCTTGAAATATATCATTCCGGGATCGCCCGCCTAGACTCGACCGTCTAGTCGAGGCGGGTCTAATGGCCCGCCTCGCGTCGGCTCGCGAGTCGAGGCAGATAGGACAAATATGTATAAAGTTTATATTTTAAAGAGTCTTACAGCAAAAAAGTCTTATGTCGGGTTAACCGTTGATTTAGATAGGAGATTGAAGGAACATAATTCGGGAAAGCATTTTTATACGCGTAGATATTTACCATGGGAAATTGTATCTTTTGAAGAACGAGAGAATTTGCTAGAAGCAAGAAAGCGTGAAAAATATTTAAAATCAGCAGCAGGCAGAAGATATTTGAAGAAATTTATATTTGGGAATATTTGAGCCTGTAATTTTTGCGGGATCGTCTAATGGTAGGACACATGCCTCTGGAGCATGGTATCTAGGTTCGAGTCCTAGTCCCGCAGTCAGCTTGAGATAGGTTCGTTCGAGTTCCTTCTCACCTGCAAGTTTTTATTAACTTGTTAATAGCTAATTTATTTATAAATAATGGAAAATTTTTTATTTTGGTGGTCTATTGTGTCTACATTTATTGGTGTAATACTTTTATGCTTTTCAATATGGCAATACAAAGATGGAAAAAACCAATCTGGTAAAATTAGGGCTCAAGTTAAAGTATGGATGGAACAAGCAAATGGTTTAAGTTTAGCATTGCAACGTATTGTTGCTGATAATTTGAGCAAAAGATATTCTACCACTAACGATGTATGTAATGCTGTATGGGCTTTGCAAATATCAGCTTTTTCTTTATATCAAAGTTTGTATGAGGAAAGATGTGTAACAGAAGAAGAATATAAAGCGAGACAAAAAAAGATTGCTGATATGGTAGAAGCAAAACAATCTGAACAGATTAAATAAAAAAATATTAATGCTTGAGGTTTAGCGAAATAATAAAATAAAAATTATTAGTAATTAAAAAAATATGAACACATCGCAAATTTATATCGCCATAGCAATCGCGGCATTGGCGATAATCGCAATTGTTCTTTTTGTGGTCAGAAAAAACAAGCCGCGCGAAAAGCTTTCCACACTTGGCGCTTTCGCGCTTCTTTTGGTTATAGCGGGGATTGTATTTGGCGATAGCCAGCCGATTGGCTATGGTCTAATGACTGTTGGCGGAATTTTGGCCGCGATTGATATTGTAAGAAAATTGAGAAAACATGAGTAATAAATACGAAGGACAAATTGAAGTTGTTGGCTCTCCAATTATCGTTAATCGCAGAGGGGAAATTTTACTTATCAAATCTTATAAATGGGGTGATAAATATCTTATTCCTGGGGGACATGCGGAAGTGGGGGAAATGATTTTTGAAACGGCAAAACGCGAGGGCGAGGAAGAGACAGGATTAAAACTTGAACCACAGTTTTGTGTGAATATCGGAGAACTAATCTATGACCCGGATTTTTACAGAAAAGCGCACCTTGTGTATTTTCATATTGTTTGCAATGCTCTTACTGATGATATAAGGCTTGACGAGAAAGAGTTGAAAGAATTTATTTGGATTGAGCCAAAAAAAGCGTTGGATTTGGCACTTACCAAGGGAGTTAAAAAGTCTTTAGAGAACTATATTAATGGAATTCGGATAGATATAAATTCTTTTGTTAACGATTAAAACTAGACGAGTGTATAAGGGTTGCTTTTTTGGCCGTTTTGTCGTATCATTACGAGTAATGAAAGGAAACAGAAAAGAAGAGGAACTTAATCAGGCTCAAGTGACACTTCTTTCGTTTTTGGAATCATATAATCAAACTATTCCAGCGAGCTTCCCTCACGCATCAGTCCCGATATTGAAAAAATTTCAAGGCGCTCATCCTACACTTTTTAAAGATACCGATTTATGGTCTGTCGCTCAGCACAGAAAAAGATTGATGGATTGGCTCTTTACTTATCGTGAGGCTATTTAATTTGAAATAAATATGAACTCGTCCAGGTCGTCTATTTGGATAGGATTGTTTTTAGGATCTATCGTCGGAAGTTATATACCCGCCCTTTGGGGAGCGGGTATATTTTCTTTTTCTTCAATAATTTTTAGCGGCATCGGCGCTATTTTGGGCATTTGGGTTGGTTTTAAACTTGGGCAATAGTAATATTAAAACATGGAGCAAGAAGAAATAGTTAAAAAATTAGATGCGCTTGAAAAAGCGATTGAGGAAAATACAAGAATCACGCGGCAGTTGCGGCTGTATTTTATCTTAATGGTTGTGATTTCCGCGGCCGTAGTTATTTTGCCGTTGATAGGACTTTTGTTCGTGCTGCCGGGTTTTTTGTCATCGTATGGCAATTTGGGTATTTAAAATTTATTTATGAAAGGGAAACTCCTTTCATAATCGGGTTATTAAAAGAATCGCTTTCGCCTTAGGTATTTTTATTATTAATTTTATAACAATGATATGGACATATTCTATTGGATTTTAGGTTTCGCTATTTTTATTATTCTTATTTCCATAAAGCAGGTAAACCAATATCAAAAAGGCGTGAAATTTATGTTCGGTAAATATACAGGAATGATGGACCCGGGTTGGCGTTTGGTTTTTCCCGTAATCCAGTCGTATCAAAAAGTGGATTTGCGCGTTAAGGCCGTTGACGTGCCGAACCAGGAGGCGATTACCAAAGACAATATTTCCGTGGGGGTAAACGCCGTTATTTATTACAAAGTTCAGGACGCGAGCAAGGCGTTTTTGGAGGTGGAGAATTTTTTCTACGCTGTTTCCCAGCTCGCGCAGACAACGATGCGGAATGTGGTGGGACAGGTTGTCTTGGACGACCTTCTTTCTCAGCGCGACAGGGTTTCGGAGAATATAAGAACCATAATAGATTTGGCGACCGATCCGTGGGGCATAAAAGTGAATAATGTGGAGCTTAAAGATATTTCTCTGCCGGAAGAAATGAAGCGCGTCATCGGAAAACAGGCCGAAGCGGAGCGTGAAAAGCGGGCGATAATTATAAAAGCCGAGGGTGAGGTTGTTGCCGCTTCAAATATGGCAAAAGCCGCGGAAACCCTGGCTTCGTCGGACGGAGCCTTGCATTTAAGGACGCTTCAATCCATAAACGACATAAGCTCTGACCAATCAAACACTATCGTTTTTGCCGTGCCTCTTGAAGTTTTGAGGGCATTTGAACGATATGGCAGAACATCTTCTAAGAATGAAAACAGGGAATAAAGTTGGAAAAGAGTCGGTTTTAAATCTGAAAAAAGAACTTAGAAAATTACAAAATCCGAAACAGGAGGAAAACCTTTCGCGTTTTTTTAAAACAGGGAAAGGAGAATACGGCGAGGGCGATAAGTTTTTGGGAATAAAAGTTCCGGCTCAAAGAAAAGTTGCGAAAAAATATACCGGTTTGAGTTTTGGAGAAATATCGCGGCTTTTAAAAAGCAAAATACACGAAGAACGGCTTGTCGGACTTTTGATTTTAGTTGCTCAGTACAAAAAATCGCCGGTTGAACCAAAAGAGAAAGAAAAAATTTTTAGGTTTTATCTTAAAAATACAAAAGGCATAAATAATTGGGATTTGGTTGATTTATCGGCTCCGAATATTGTCGGCGGTTGGCTTTTTGATAAGCCATCCAAACGGGCAATTTTATACAAACTTGCGCGTTCAAAAAATCTGTGGGAAAGAAGAATCGCTGTTTTGGCGACAGCGATGTTTATAAAAAATAGTGATTTCAACGATATTTTAAAGATTTCAGAAATTCTTTTAAACGATAGACACGACCTTATTCATAAAGCCGTCGGTTGGATGCTTAGGGAAGTGGGAAAGCGAGATAAAAAAATTTTGGAAAAATTTCTAAATAAGCACGCGCTAAAAATGCCGCGCGTAATGCTTCGCTACTCAATTGAAAAATTCGGTGAAAGGGAAAGAAAGATATATTTGCGTCGGATGAGTTAACAGAAATTTAAATTACACGCTTGCAGAATTCGATCAGCAAAAACATCCCTGGCGCGCGCTATCAAGCTTTTATTTGACTCTTTCCTTTTTTCTTGGTATCATTCCATCAATCTCCCGCGGGTCGGGAAATTTTATTTTAGAGATATGGAAATCAGAAATATCGCGATAATAGCTCACGTTGACCATGGGAAAACGACCATAACGGATGCCATAATGCGGCAGACAGGAGCCGCTGAAGAAGGCGTTTCCATGGACTCAAACGCGCTCGAACTGGAGCGCGGTATTACCATTTATTCAAAAAACACGAGTGTAACGTATAAAGGGACTAAAATAAATATTGTTGATACTCCGGGGCATGCCGATTTCGGTTCGGAAGTGGAGCGCGTTTTGCGTTCCATAGATTCCGTGCTTCTTGTCGTTGACGCTCAGGAAGGCCCGATGCCCCAAACGCGTTTTGTGCTTAAAAAATCTTTGGAGCTCGGCATTAAGCCGATTGTTGTAATAAATAAAATAGACAAGCCCGCGGCAGACCCGGATCGCTGCGAAGAAGAAGTATTCGAACTTTTTCTTGAACTTGGCGCTTCGGACGAGCAGGCGGATTTTCCGGTGGTGTACGCTATCGGCAAGCAGGGTATTGCGAAAAGAAAGCTGGAAAACGAGTCAAAAGATCTTTCTCCTCTTCTCGATATTATTCTTGAACGAGTTCAGGTTTCTTCTTCCGAAGAGAAAAATAAAATGCCGCTTCGGTTGCAGCCGTTCAATTTGGGTTATGATAATTTTTTGGGGCGTTTGGCGGTCTGCCGTGTTTATGAAGGCAGCGTCGTTCCCGGACAAAATGTTTTTATAAAAAAGCCGGATGGAAATATCCGTTCCGGAAAGATAATCAAAGTATTTACTTTTAAGGGGCTTCAAAGAACGGAAACGGAATCCGCCGAAGCCGGAGACATAGTTCTTATCTCAGGTCTTCCCGATATTTATATCGGAGAAACGATTGTTGCCGACCAAGACACTCCGCTTTTGCCTTCCATCGCCGTTGATGAACCGACGATTGAAATAAATTTTTTGGTGAATAATTCTCCTTTTGCCGGACGCGAAGGAAAATTCGTCACGTCCAGACAAATAAGGGAATATCTTGAGCGCGAGATTGAGGTGAATGTCGGGCTTAAAGTGGATTTTTCTTCAAACGAAAGTTTCCGCGTTTCCGGAAGAGGCGAACTTCATATCGCGATTCTTCTTGAAAATATGAGAAGAGCCGGATACGAGCTTCAGGCATCCCAGCCGAAAGTTATTATCCGCGAAGAAAACGGAGTTAAAATGGAACCGTTTGAAGAAGTTATAGTTGACGTGCCAAAAGAATATCAGGGTGTCGCTATCGAGCGTTTGGGGACAAGGGCTTTTATTATGAAAGATCTGCGTATTGAACAGGAGACCGTAAGGATGTTTTTTGAGGGACCCACGCGCGGGCTTTTCGGATATCGCAGTCAATTTGTGATAGACACGAAAGGTGAAGGAATTCTGTCTTCGCGGTTCGTTGAATTTAGGCCTTTTGTCGGAGAAATAAAAAGAAAAGCCGCGGGCTCTATGGTTTCTATGGCATCGGGCAAAGCGCTCGGTTTTTCTCTTTGGAATTTGCAGGAAAGAGGAACTCTTTATATCGGTCCGACAACTGAAGTTTACGAAGGGATGGTTATCGGAAACACTTCAAAGGGCGAAGACATGTCGGTGAACCCGACGAAAGGAAAGCAGCTTACAAATATGCGCGCTTCTGGTTCTGACGAAGCGATAGTCCTTACTCCTCCGTATAAATTAAATATTGAACGCGGTCTTGAAACAATGTCCGAGGACGAATATCTTGAGATTACGCCTTCTTCGGTGCGGCTAAGGAAGCAAAAGCTTACTGAGATTGACCGTATTAGGGTAAAAAGAAAAGAACGATAAAATAAAATTTAACGCGGAACAACGTCTTTCCTTTTCGGCGAGGCGTTTTTATTTCATCCAGATGATACTTTTATTGGAACGCTTGCCCTTGTTTTTTAGCCGCTATATAATTTTTTTATGAGAATTGCCACACTTTGTTTTTTGATGGACGGCGATAAAATTCTTCTTGCAAAGAAAAAGCGCGGTTTTGGTGTCGGAAAATGGAATGGGGTCGGGGGAAAAATGCAGGAGGAAGAAACGATTGAACAGGCGGTTTTAAGGGAAGCGAAAGAAGAAATCGGCATCGATTCTTGCGAAGACCGCCTTGAAAAAGCCGGAAGCATAAAATTTTATTTTAACGGCAAGGAAGATTGGAATCAGGAAGTGCATATTTACGCGCTGAAAAAATGGGAAGGCGAACCGCAGGAATCTGAAGAAATGAGTCCGAAATGGTTTTTTCATCACGAGATGCCTTTTGACGAAATGTGGGCTGACGACAGACATTGGATGCCCTACTTTCTTTCGGGTAAAAGATTTGAAGGGGAGTTTTATTTTACTGAAGATGGAAGCGTGATTGAAAAATTTGACATAAGGGAAATTTTTTGAGGTTTAAAACTTTTTCTATAAAACACCGTCTATTAAAACAGACGGTGTTTTTCCTTCTGCAAAAAATGCGATTATTTTGATATAATATGATGATGCGGAATCTAAGAGTCGGTGTCGCTCGCGGAGGCCCTTCTTCCGAGTACGAGGTGTCTCTTAAAACGGGGGGAGAGATTTTGAGGCATTTGCCTGAAAAATACAAAGGCGTTGATTTGCTTTTTGATAAAAAAAGCAACTGGCATTCGTGGGGTTATCCTAAAAAACCGCACCAGATTTTCGCGCCGGAACGAGGCGGTGTCGATATTGTATTTAATGCTTTGCACGGAGAGTTTGGCGAAGACGGCAGGGCGCAGCAGCTTTTTGAGTCTTTCAATATTCCTTACACCGGTTCGCAAATCGCGCCATCGGCTTTTGCCATGAAGAAACATTTGGCGCGGGATATGTTTTTAAGGCATGGACTAAAAATTCCACGAGGGTTTGTTTTAAAAAAAGATGAAAATGAAAAATGGGATGCGGAATATTTTGCCGGAAGAGTTTTTAATTCTATGCCGCCTTTGTGGGTGGTAAAGCCCGGAGCTGCCGGTTCTTCCGTTGGCGTAAGTATTTGCAAAAGTTTTTCAGAGCTTGTATTGGGAATTGGAAATGCCGGAAAATACGGCAATGTAGTTTTGGTTGAAGAATTCATAAAAGGGGTGGAAGCTACATGCGGAATTTTAGAAGATTTTCGCGGAGAGAGGGAATACACTTTGCCTATTATTGAAATTGTGCCGACTAAAGAAAATTTTTTCGGATACGACTCAAAATATAGCGGTTCAACGAGAGAAATTTGCCCGGCAGGGTTTGAGAGAAAGGTGAAAAGAGAAATTGAAAATATGGCCAAGGAAGCTCACCGGGCGCTTGGGTGCCGCCATTATTCGCGAGCTGATTTTATCGTTTCAGACAGAGGTGTTTTTCTTCTTGAAGTTAATACTTTGCCCGGACTTACCTCAGAATCGCTTTTTCCAAAAGCTGCCAGCGCGGCTGGCCTGGAATTTCCGGCGCTTCTTGACCATATCATTTCTTTGGCGTTGAATAGGCATTGATGGGTTTACTCTGAGCCAGTCGAAGGGCCATTAGCTTAGTGGCAGAGCACCCGGTTTGCATCCGGGAGACGGGAGTTCGATTCTCCCATGGTCCACCAAAGTTGATATTTTTTCTTTTTTGTCTTAGAGTACAAAATACTTATGCTTGAATATACCGAATTAAAACCCGGAACAAAGATAATTTTGGATAAAAAACCGTACGTTGTTTTAGAGTACAGTTTTGTCCGCATGCAGATGAGAAAGCCAGTGGTGCAGACCAAACTTAAAGACCTTATAAACGGGGGCGTTGTTGAACGTAGTTTTTATCCTCGGGATATCCTTGAAGAAGCGGAAATTGAAATTAAGGAAGTAAAATTCTTGTATCAAAACAAAGGCGAATTTTGGTTTTGTCCGCCTGACAATCCGGGGAACAGATTTAAAATGGATGCCGATATAATCGGCCCCGCAGCCGTTTTTTTAAAACAAAATTCTCTTGTTAAGGCGCAGTATTTTGACGAGAGGATAATAGGCGTTGAACTTCCGATAAAAATGGAGCTTAAGGTTGTTGAAGCTCCGCCGTCAATAAAAGGGAATACCGCTCAAGGCGGAACAAAGCAGGTAAAACTTGAAACAGGAGCCTCTGTCAATGTGCCGCTTTTTATAAACGAAGGAGACATTGTGCGAGTGAATACCACGACCGGAGAATACGTGGAACGCGCGAATAAAGCATAGACAAGTCCGGGAAACCTCCCAGCGTTTTGCTCTGTTGTAATTTTACGCAATGCATTATATTTGACGTATGGAGAATCGATTTTATCTGCAGCTTGAAGAAGAAATAAAAACTGAAACCGAAAAGAATTTCAAAGATGAAGAAATTCTTGAAAAATCCCTTGAAAATCCGAGGTTTTTTGAGTTTTTCGTGGACAAATATCAAAAGAGTTTCTTAAGGACGGCTACGAGAGTTTTGAAAAATAAGGAGGAATCGGAGGAGGCGGTTCAGGATGCTTTTGTTAAAATCTATCTAAACGTAAAAAAATACCAAAAACAGCCTGGCGTGGAGCTGAAAAGCTGGGCGTATAAAGTGCTTTTGAATTGTGTTTTTACGAAATACAGGAAGACCAAGAAAACGTTGGCGGATTCGGAATATTTTGACGAATTGCTCTATGACACGCCGGACAGTTCCCAGTCTTTCGTGGAGAAAAAAGAGAAAAAAGACGAAATAGAAAGCGTTTTGAAAGAACTTCCTGAAGATTTAAGCGAACTTTTAAAACAGCATTATCTTGAGGATAAGCCGTACGCCGAGATTGCCAATACAAAAGGCATGAGTATGGCGGCTTTAAAAATGAAACTTTTTAGGGCCAGAAAGAAGTTTAAAGAAACAATGGAGGAGATAGGCAAATAAGAATTATTCAATAATCGCAAAGTTAGCGGTTGGGTTATTTAATTATTAGCAAAATAAAAAAATGGAAAGCGATTTAAAAGAAAAAATAATGAGGAGAGTGTACGCGATTTGGTTTTTTAGAAAAGTCGCGCCTGCTGTGTTTTTATACATGCCGTTTCTCGCGGCTGTGGCTTTTCGCGAAACCGCGCGAGAGTTTTTTGTGGCGAGAATCGTGGATAATTTTTTGCAGGCGACCCATGTTTCCGGATTCTTCGGGGCGATAAATTTTGTTTTTGCCGCGATTGAAAACACTCCGGTTTTGCCGACATTGGTTATTGCCGTTTCGCTGGGATTTTTCGTTCTGCTTTTGAGAAAACTGGCTTATTCTATAAAAGATTTGAGTCTTGAAAGAGTGAGAATATAAAATAAGGCTTAAGATAAGGTTTTTTAACCCCTGCCCGGCGTATATCGGGTAGGGGTTGCTTTTTTCTGTGTTTTGTGATAAAATATGTTTTAGATTGAAAATAAAATTTTCCTATAAAATAAGGAGGATAAAAAATTATGGCGGAAATATGCGGAATGATGGATTGGGTAAGGTTGTCGGTCACAAAAGAGAGCAGAATAAAAAAGAGGCAAATACTGATTCTGCTTGGGCTGGTGTATTTTCTCTTCGGTCTTTTGCTGGGGGGATGTTATCAAGGTTTAGCCGGTATTCCAGCGGAAGAGCTTGGCGGTTTTGCAAATTTTATGGCCGGTTATCATCGGATCGCGATTCCCCCGGTGATTGATAATGTAGCCGCATCATTAATTTTGCAGTTGGAATGCGGTGTTGCCTGGCCATTGATTTTGTTTGTCGTTTTGTTCGGCTGGGTTACGAGTTCTTTCTTTTCTTTTTTTATTTTTATTATTCTTTTCATCGCTTTCCGTCGCCTGCTTTAATCACCATGCGAGCGAAAGACCCCTTTTAGGGGTCTTTTTTTTGTGGTAATTTATAAAAATAATGCCGTATAACCATAAAAAAGTTGAAAAAAAATGGGCGGAGTTTTGGAAGGAAAACAAAACTTTTACTCCGGATTTAAATAAGGCGAAAAATCCTTTTTACGCCCTTTTTATGTTCCCGTATCCTTCGGCCGAAGGACTTCATATCGGAAATTTTTACGCTTTTACCTGTGTTGACGTGGTGGCGAAGTACAAAAAACTTCGCGGTTTTGACGTGTTTGAGCCTATTGGATTTGACGCTTTCGGTATCCATTCGGAAAACTACGCGCTTAAAATCGGCGAAAGGCCGAGAAAAATGCTTGATCGGACGGAAGAAAATTTCAGAAAGCAATTGATGTCTTCCGGTATTGGCTGTGATTGGACGCGTGAAGTTGATACCACTTTGCCGGAATACTACAAATGGACGCAATGGATTTTTACAAAACTTTTTGAGCGAGGTTTGGCTGTGCAAAAAGAAGCGTTTTTGAATTGGTGCCCCGGTTGTAAAACTGTTTTGGCCGACGAACAGATTGTTAATGGAGTTTGTGAAAGATGCAAGTCGGTTCCGCAAAAGAAAATGATGAAGCAATGGTTTTTCAAAATAACCGATTTTTCGGAGCGGCTTTTAACGGGGCTTGAAAATATGGATTGGAGCGAAATAACAAAATCGGCTCAGAAAAATTGGATTGGAAAATCGGAAGGAGCGGAAGTGGAATTTGAAATAAGCGGAGAAAAAGTAAAAGTTTTTACAACGCGGCCGGATACGCTTTTTGGCGCGACTTATTTTGTTCTTTCGCCGGAGCATTCGATTGTTAAAAAAATAACGACTGATTCGCAAAAAAGCGAAGTTGAAAAATATATTAAAGAAGCGGGGTCTAAATCGGATTTGTTAAGGACGGAATCAAAAGAAAAAACGGGAGTTTTTACCGGAGCTTTTGCCGTAAATCCGGTAAATGGAGAAAAAATTCCGGTTTGGATAGCGGATTACGTTCTCATGGGTTATGGCACCGGCGCCATAATGGCCGTGCCGGCTCACGATGAACGCGACTTTGAGTTCGCGAAAAAATACGGGCTGGAAATAAAACAGGTTGTAGCCCCGGCTGTTTTTGACCATGAAAATCCTCCGCAAGAAGGAAAAGAAAATACAAAAAGAAATATTGTTCATGTTCTTGTTAAGCATCCAAAAGAAGACAAGATTTTATTTTTGCGGTGGAAAACTCAGCCATGGAAAACGCCGATTACTGGCGGCATTGAAGAAGGCGAAGATGAAATTGCCGCAGCCAGGCGGGAAGTTTATGAAGAAACCGGATACAAAAATCTTGAATTTGTAAAAAAACTTCCGTATCTCATTTCCGCCAAATTTTATGCTGCGCACAAAGACTTGAACAGGCAAACGTTAGCCCGCGTTATAATGTTTAAACTTTTGGATTTGGAACAGGATGAAATTTCTGAGGAAGAAAAGAGAGACCATGATGCGGAGTGGATGGACATAAAAGATGTTGCTGATTTATCTCCTGTTTCAGAAATGCCGCATATTGTTGATTGGCTAAATAACGGAGATAAAATTTTTGAAGGCGACGGCATAAACATAAATTCTGATTTTCTTGACGGAATTGCCACAGACAAAGCGAAAGAAAAAATAATCGCATGGCTTGAGGAAAAAGGAATCGGTAAAAAGATGATAAATTACAAACTTCGCGACTGGTGCATTTCGCGTCAAAGATATTGGGGACCGCCAATACCTATTATATATTGCGAAAAATGTGGTTCGACTGGCTCACCACAGGCTATGGTTGTGCCGGAAAAGGATTTGCCGGTTTTGCTTCCTGACCTTAAAACCGGATGGGAGCCGTCCGGAGATGGTAAAGGGCCGCTTTCAAAAGTTTCTGAATTTATAAATGTTAAATGTCCGAAATGCGGGGGAGAAGCAAAAAGGGAAACCGATGTGATGGATAATTTTTTGGATTCGGCATGGTATTTTTTCCGTTATCTTTCGCCCGAAAAAGAAAATAGAATTTTTGACGAAGCGATTGGCAAAAGATGGCTTCCCGTTGATATCTATATCGGAGGAAACGAGCACGCGGTGCTTCATCTTATGTATACCAGATTTATAACTATGGTTTTTCACGACCTTGGTCTTGTTGGTTTTGACAATCCTTTCAAGCGGTTCCGCGCGAACGGAATGATCTTGAAAGACGGGGCGAAGATGAGCAAGTCAAAAGGCAACGTTATTAATCCGGAGGAGTATGGAGAAAAAATCGGTTATGATGCCCTGAAATCTTATATTCTCTTTTTGGGCCCCATGAGCGAAGACAGGTCTTTTTCAGATGAGGGTGTTTTGGGAACGATGCGCTGGGTGGAAAGAATTTCTCGCCTTGAGGAAAAAGTTAAAGATGGGGCAAAAGACGGAAAGGAAATTGAGGCGAAATTGAATAAAATCGTAAAACAGGTATCCGATGATTTTGAAGATCAGAAATATAATACGGCGGTCGCCAAGCTCATGGAACTCACTAATGTTTTATCGTCTGTAAAAGAATTTTCAAAAGAAACATGGCTAAAATTTTTGGGTATAATCGCGCCGTTCTTGCCGGCGCTTGCCGAAGAAATGTGGTCAAAATCGGGGAAAGACAAATCTATTTTTAGCGGCAAAAATTGGCCGGAATATGACCCAAAAATGGCTGAAGAAAACGAAGTTGAAATAGCTGTTCAGATAAACGGGAAATTCAGAGGTAGCGTAAAAGTTGCGAGAAGCGCCGGTCGTGAAGAAGTTGAAAAATTGGCTTTAATGGATGAACGTTTGGCAAAATATATAGGTCCTGAGAAACCGGGAAAGGTGATTTTTGTGAAAGATAAATTGGTGAATTTTGTTAAATAATTTTAACCCTTGACCCGTTTTCTATACTATGGTACATTACAAGATATGAAAAATACGGTTTCTTTCAACCCAATTTTAGTAACAAAAAAACTTTTAAACGGTCTTGACGAGAGACCGAGAGATGTTTTGGAAAAAAGGTTCGGTCTTTATGGAACCGGCGTAAAAACACTTGAGTCCATTGGCGGCGTTTACGGCATCACGAGAGAAAGAGTTCGGCAAATAGAAGCTTTTGCTTTGGACAAAATCAGACAGTCAAAAGATTTCTCTTCTTTTGGCGACGTCTTTGACGAATTAAAAAATCACATAGACACTGAAGGCGGGCTTGTTCAGGAAGAACATTTTCTTACGAGCAGAGCCAAACAGGATGACCATAAAAATCACATTCTTTTCCTTTTGGTTGTGGGAGAACCCTTTGAAAAAATAAAAGAAGATGATCACTTCTATCATTCCTGGACAACCGATATGGAAAAAGCGGAAGCGATAATGAAATCTTTAAGGCGTTTTCACTCCGAATTTGACCAGAAGAAAGTTCTTTCGGAAAAAGAAATGCTTTTTGCCTTGGAGAAGAGACTAAAAGACGCCGCTCAGCATGAATTTGAGGAAAACATTCTGCATTCGCTGCTTAAGGTTTCAAAAATTCTTTCTTCCAACGCTTTAGGCGAGTGGGGCTCGGTTTATTCTTCTTTTATAAAACCCAGGGGAATGAGAGATTTTGCGCTTTTGGTAATGAGGAAACACGGGTCTCCCATGCATTTTTCGGAAGTCGCCGGAGCAATAAAAGATATTTTTAAAAAACCGGCGCATGTTCAGACCGTTCATAATGAACTTATAAAAAATGAAGATAATTTTGTTTTGGTCGGCCGCGGACTTTATGCTTTGAAAGAATGGGGGTATGAAGGAGGAATAGTGCGCGATGTCATAAAAAAAGTTATTTCACAGAGCGGCCCGCTCGCGAAAGAAGATATCATAAAAAAGGTTTTAAAAGAACGATACGTCAAAGAAAACACAATTTTAGTCAATTTGCAGAATAAAGAGTTTTTCAAAAGGAACGAAAAGGGTTATTATACCCTTATATGATAAGTATCTGGGAACTTTTTTCTGAAAACTATATTTTCTCCAATTTTTTATCGTGGCTTTTAAGCCTCTGGTTTGTTTGGCTGCCGGCGGGTCTTGCTTTTGCCTTTTGGGAATTATGGCTCAACGCGATAAGAAAGAAATTTTTGAGGAATATGCAATGCGTTCTTCTCGAGATAAAAGTTCCGAGGGATATAATCAAAAGTCCCAAAGCCATGGAAACCGTTTTGAATTCTTTATATACGACTTTTGCCGGAAACTGGTGGGCGAGATCAATAAAAGGCTATTTGCCGACTTATTACAGTCTGGAAATGGTCGGAATAAACGGCTCTGTCCATTTTTTCATTTATACCCAGAAAGGTTTTAGAAATCTTGTAGAATCGCAAATCTATTCTCAGTATCCGGACGCTGAAATATCCGAAGTCTCGGACTATTCTTACGCTTCTGATTTTGAAAACAGGGAAAATTGGAATATGTGGGGCGCGGAACTCGGGCTTACTAAAGAAGATCCTTATCCTTTAAGAACTTATATTGATTTTGACTTGCAGATGCCTCTATTAAAGGAAGAGCAGAAAGTGAATCCTATCGCTTCTTTTGTGGAATTTTTAGGTTCGCTTAAACAGGGCGAACAAGTATGGATTCAAATTTTGATAAAAGGAGCTTCGGGAAAAGATTGGATTGAAAAAGCAAAAAAACTTATCGCGAAATTGCTTGAAGAAGCGAAAACGGAATCAGGAGAAAAAAGGCCGTTTTTGACCGAAGGGGAAAGGGATACGATAAAGGCGATAGAAAAAAATGTTTCCAAGCTTGGATTTGAAACCGGAATAAGAATTATATACATGGCGAAAAAGGAGGTGTTTAATCAGCTGACCGTACCTTCAATTATCGGACTGTTGAACCAATATAGTTCGCAGACTTTGAACGGATTTAAGCCGGCTAATTCAACCGCCTCAAAACAGCCGTTTAAACAATTCCGCGAGAACCTAAGAAAGAAAAAAATGCTGAAAGCTTATCAGCCTCGCGGTTATTTTTACCGTCCGAACAAAAGAAAGCATTTTGTGTTGAACACCGAAGAGCTCGCCACCATCTATCATTTTCCGGGAAGAGTGGCGGAAACTCCGACTTTTGCAAGAGTTGAAACAAAGAAAGGCGAGCCTCCTGCGGCATTGCCGATTTAAACCAGCCATGGCTGCCGGCTTTTAATTTTAATTGACACCAGCTTAAAAATGGAAGATCCCAATAAAGTAACTTATTTCGGGCGCACTAATTTTCGCAACGCGAAGGTTGATTTTGGCATTAAACAGAAAGACCGCACTAAGCATATGTATGTTATCGGAAAGACCGGTATGGGGAAGACTACTCTTCTTGAAAATATGGCTGTTCAAGACATACGGAACGGCGAAGGCATCGCGATAGTTGATCCGCACGGTTCTTTCGCGGAAAAAATGCTGGATTATATTCCGAAAGAAAGAATAAAAGATGTCATATATTTCAACCCTGCCGATACTGAATTCCCGATAGCTTTTAACATCATGGAAGACGTGGGTCCCGAGCAAAGATATCTTGTGGCGTCCGGGCTTATGGGTGTTTTCAAAAAAATGTGGCCGGATGTCTGGTCCGCGAGAATGGAATATATTTTGAATAACGCCATCTTGGCTCTTTTGGAATATCCCGATGCCACTCTTCTTGGCGTAAACAGAATGCTTTCTGATAAGGAATATCGCAAAGAGGTGGTCGCGAACATATCGGATCCTGTTGTAAAAGCGTTTTGGGAGCAGGAATTTGCAAAATATACCGACAGGTTTGCCGCTGAAGCTACTCCCGCGATACAGAATAAAGTGGGTCAATTTACTTCAAATCCTTTGATAAGAAATATAATCGGCCAGCCGAAATCAAGTTTTGATTTCAGGCGAGTGATGGATGAAAAGAAAATAGTGATAATGAACTTATCAAAAGGGCTTATCGGAGAGCTTAATTCCCGGCTTATCGGCGCGATGCTCATAACAAAAATTTATCTTGCGGCGATGAGCCGCGCTTCGGCGAACGGCGAGAAACTTCCCGATTTTTATCTTTATGTCGATGAATTCCAGAATTTTGCCACGGAATCTTTTAAAGATATTCTTTCCGAAGCGAGGAAATACGGACTTGGGCTTATTTTGGCTCATCAATATATCGCGCAGATGGAAGAAGGCGTTGCGGACGCCGTCTTTGGAAACGTGGGCACACATATAATTTTCAGAGTCGGTCCTGCTGATGCCGAAGTTCTTGAAAAAGAATTTTCCCCCGATTTTGTGATAGAGGATATCGTGAATTTGGGTTTTGCCAGCATTTATCTCAAGCTCTCGATAGACGGCGTTCCTTCGCGTCCTTTTTCCGCCGCGACCTTGCCGCCGATAGAAAAACAAAGAGCGTCTTTCCGCGATGAAATTATAGATTTTTCGAGAATAACTTATTGCATCGCGAAAAAAGATGTTGAAAAAAAGATCATTGAATCTCTTGAACCGATTGAGAATACGGGAAGAAAAGAAGGAAAGACAAACCAGTCGTTTTCGCCTTCTGCCGTCAAAAACGAAGCAGAAAAAGAAGATAATCTTTCGGGAGGGCCCGAATTGTTTGAGGCGGTTTGCGCGGAATGCGGAAAACGCACGATGGTTCCTTTTCAGCCCGATGGAAAAAGACCTGTTTATTGTCAAAAACATAGACCGAAAAACGATGTTTCGGCTTTTGATTTCGGCCAACATGACCGCCAAAAAGAAAATAGGCAAAGAGAGATTAACAGAGAATTTTCCAATGCTTCGACGCCTCCCATGTCTTTGCGTGAACTTTCCGGAAACACTACGGAGTTCAAAAAGAAAATAAAAAAAACAGAGCCTGATTTTAAGGGGCTTCGAGAGCTTTTGGCGGAAGCCATGGGAAAAGATGTGTCTGGCGCTTCGGCGTCAGCAGATGGGAAAAGAGATGATGCTAAAATTATAAAACCCGGAGATAGCGTGAAGTTTTGATGCGATATGAAATTTGGGTTTGTTATTTTTTTGTTTTTAGCCGTTCCGCTTTTGGCTTGCATGCCGCAAGGCGTGGTTTTTGCCGAAAGCGGTATTTTTATTAATGAAATAATGTATGACTTGGAAACGGGAAGCGATGACGGAAGAGAGTGGATTGAAATTTATAACGGAAGCGGCGTTGAAATTGATTTAAATAATTTCAGAATTTTTGAGGCCGATGTCAGTCATAAAATAATCCCGAAAGAGAAAGGAGAAAGTCTAATCATTTCATCCGGCGGTTTCGCGGTTGTCGCGGATAACCCCGCAAAATTTTTAATCGATTGGCCCGATTTTGGCGGAATTTTAGGGGACAGCTCTTTTTCTTTGAGCAACAAGGGAGAAACTCTAATTCTGGAAACTGCCGAACTTATTGATGTGGATAGTTTTGCTTACGCGCCGGAACTTGGCGCAAACGGGGATGGAAATTCTCTTCAGAAAAATGGTTTAAACTGGGAGGCTTCATCTCCTACTCCCGGAGACGATAATTCATCGGTGGAACCGATTTCATTACTTGAAGAAGAGCCGGTTCTTCAGGTGCAGGAAGAAATGGTCAGCGATTCTGCGTTCGTGGCGCTCGTGCCTGAATTTCAGATAAAATCTTACGCGGGGAGCAACAAAACGGTTGTTGCCGGAGCGTCCGTTGAATTTCGCGGCAACGGGTACAATGTTGACGGAACCTTACTCCAAAATCCACGCTATCTTTGGAATTTCGGCGATGGAGAAGTAAAGGACGGGCAAAATATTTTTCATACTTACAGGTATCCGGGAGAATATGTCGCGGCGCTTGATGTTTCTTCTGGCGGCTATTCTAATTTGGACACTCTTTTTGTAAAAGCTCTTCCGAATGAAATTTTCATTTCCGAAATAAAGACAGGAGCGGATTCTTTTGTCGAAATCAGGAATCCGTCAAAAGAAGAAATAAATATTTCCGGCTGGCAGATAAAGTCCGGAGTCGATGTTTTTTGTTTCCCTCAGAACAGTTTTATAAGACCTTTAAGTTTTTTGGTCGCGCCTTTGTCTCTAAAAGAGATTATTTTGCCCGAAGGGAAAGGAAGCGTCAATCTTTTTTATTCAAATGATTACGCGGCGGACAAATTTGAATATAGCGGGAGTTTGGCTGGCGGGCAAAGTTTTTCCCGACTCTCAAAAGACTCTGCTGTTTTAATGACAAAAGAAACTCCGGGCGCGGAAAATAAACCGGCATCTTCCTTTGCTTCCGTCGGAGCTGATGGGGATAATCTGCAGGTTGTTTTTCAAAAACAAAAAGAAGCAGCAGCTCCGGAAGAAAAAGAAGAAATTGCTGAAAACGAAAGAGAAATTATTTCGGAAAACAACACCGCTGCCGCCGCTATCGCTTCCAAAAAACCGTTTTTTCTCTACTTTTCGCTTGCCGGCGGAATTTCGATTTTAGCGGCTTTGGGATTTATCGTCATACGCCGCCAAGGTTGATTTTAGAGTTTGTTTAAAATTAAAATCTCTGTTTATTTTTTCCCAAAGCTTGAAAGGGAGCTCGTTCCTTAATTTGGAATCTTCCATTATCTTTTTTATCGATTTTTTTATTTCAAGAGGGTTTGCCGGGTCTATGAGAATTCCTGTGTCTTTATCTTCTATTATTTCCCCGACTCCGCCTACGTTTGTCGCGATAACAGGAAGGGAAGCAAGCCCGGCTTCAAGAAGAACATAAGGCAGTCCTTCTTTTAGAGAGGGGAGGATGAAGATGTCAAATGCTTTTAAATAAGGATAGGCAGGGTGGAGATTGTTTAAAAGAAAGATTTCTTTTTCCAGTTTGTAGTCTGAAATTTGTCTCTCGAGTTTTTGCTTGTCTTCTCCAAAACCGATTATTACTGTCTTTATTTTGTTTTTCGTTTCGTTGTTTTCTTTGTGGATGTTCTTTAATTTTAAAATTGCGTCTACGAGATATTTTTGTCCTTTGTTTTTTGTGAATTCGCCTATTGAACCGATTAGGAAATCGTAATCCGAAAGAGGCAATCCGTATTCGGCAATCAATTTTTCTCTGGCTTTTTGTTTCGTTAGAAATTCATGTTCTTCTATCTTAATGCCGTTATGTATGGCTAGAAGTTTTTTGCGCGGGGCAATTTTGTTTTTTATGGCGATTTTGCGGTCAAATTCCGAAACGCAAATTATTTTTTTATAAAAGAGACAAGTGATTTTGCTGAAAATTTTTATGAGAAATAATTGCCATTCGGGGCGTTTTTCATTAAATGTCCAGCCGTGAGCGGTAAAAACAGAGGGAAGCGAGTAGTGAAAAGATAAAATTTTGTAAATTAATATTGCCGGGCCCGCGATACCGCCGGCTTTCGGGCTTGAAACGTGGATTATGTCCGGTCGTATCCTGAAGACAAGAGCGACGATTTCGAAAAAAGCCGAAATATCTTTTAAAAAACTTACATCCCGCTGGAAGTTTTTTATTTCAAAATATGGAATAGCTTTTACAATAATTTTTTTACGCAATTCTCCTCCCGGAGCGCCGGCAACGGATACGTCAAAATTTTCTCTTGGCAGCGCGGTTGCCAAATCGTAAACGTATTTTCCTGCTCCTGCCCATACGGATTTAGTGATTATATAGAGTATTTTTTTGGGTTTTTTATCCATGATTTTGCTATAATCGTTATTATAATCGCTTTTAGGGCGTTTTAGTATCATTTTTGCTTTGTAAAACATGGCGAGAGGAAAAAATATAAAAATTAATTTTCCGCTTATTAACACCCATACTCACGCGGCAATGACGGCTTTTCGCGGCATGGCGGAAGATCTGCCGTTAAAAGATTGGCTTGAAAAATATATTTGGCCCGCGGAAAAGGAAAAAGTCCGGCCGGAATTTGTTTATAAAAATACGAAAGAGGCCATTCAAGAGATGAAGAGAAACGGAATAAAAGTTTTTAATGATATGTATTTTTTCAGCGAAGAAGTTGCCCGTGCGGCTGAGGAAGAAAAAATAATGGCGGTTGTCGGCGAAGTTATCTTGGATTTTCCGACAAACAGCGCCGAAACCCCGGAGGAAGCGCTTCAAAAAACCGAAAAACTTATTTTGAAATACAAAAATAATCCGTTTATTTCCGTTGCCGCGGCTCCTCATTCAATATATGCGCTTTCGGAAAAGTGGCTTGTTGAAGCGAAAAATTTGGCAAGAAAATATGGCGTGCTTTATCATATCCATCTTTCCGAAACAAAAAAAGAATTTGACGATTGCGCGGCAAAGACAGGTTTAACTCCTGTCGGCTACATGAACAAACTCGGGCTTTTGGATGACAAAACGATTTTGGCTCATTGCGTTTGGCTAGCGGATGAAGATATGGATATTCTTTCAAAAACAAAAGCGAACGTCAGTCATTGTCCTTTGAGCAATTTAAAGCTCGGCTCCGGAATTGCGCCGATTTCCAAAATGCTTGAGAAAGGAGTGAATATCTGTCTGGGCACCGACGGAGCCGCCAGTTCAAACCGATTGGATATCTGGGAAGCGGGGAAATTTGCCGCTCTTCTCCAGAAAGGAATAACCAATGACCCGTCAAAGATTTCAGCGAAGGATGTAATGGAAATGATGAGCGTAAACGGGTTAAAGGCGTTGGGTATAAGCGAATTTGAAGGGAAAGGCGTCGCGGAAATGAAAAACGAAATTGAAAACTCAGGCGATTTTTCGCAGCTTTATGAGCTTGGATCCGGAGAAATTGATTTTCATTGACACGGCGCGGTTCAGATAGTAGTTTTACAATAGCTCTTTATATTAAAAAAGAAAGCGAGGTGCTAAAAAATGCTGAATATGATTCTTTTTGATACGAATGCCAGAGAAGGCGAAATTCTTTTCTTGTTGGCCAGCCGCGGAAGACATGCGGATATCCCAGGCTATCAGTCCGTTCAAAGTTTTTTTCTTGATAAAGGCATTGTGATTTTTTCCCGGCTTGATTGTTCCCCCGCGGATTCTTTTAAAGTGGGAGTAGCCGGAAACAGCCTTTTTACAACGTTAACATTTGCTGACGAGATTAAAGATTGGCTTTTGAAGTGGAAAATTACTTTTGAGCAGGCGCGCTTGGAATTTTTTTCTAAAAAAGAAGCTCGGCGGTACTTTGGCGGGTTAAGAGAAGAAACTGAAAAAAATCGCGGATTTAATTTGAGGTGGGTTCGTGAAAAAATATCTCGGTATAAAGAAGCGGAGGAAATAGACCTTGCGAATTTGCGTTCGTGAGTGTTTTGAACACAGGCGGAAAGCGTAATATAAAAGTCCCGGTTTTAGCCGGGACTTTTTTGTTTTTTGCCTTTTGCTGAAACCCGCGGTCTTTTTAAAAAGTTTACCTTTTGGTAGAGTAAATATAAGAATATTATGAAAATCCTTATCGCAACCGGTATTTATCCGCCCGATATCGGCGGTCCGGCGGTTATGCTTGAGGCGCTTGCCAGTTCTCTTGAAGAATCCGGTTTTGAAGTAAAAATTATCACTTATTCCGACAGGGGCGGAATTGAAGGCGGAAAAATTTTTAGGATCTCAAGAAAACTTCCTTCGGCCGCAAGGTATATCCGGTATTTTTTTAGAATGGCGGGACTTTTAAGGCGAGCGGACATCATTTATGTGACCGACGTTTATAGCGTCGGTTATTTCGCTTATTTTCTTAAAAAAATATCGGGTAAAAAGTATGTGGTGCGTTTTGCCGGAGACAGCGCGTGGGAAAAAGCGGCTGCGTCCGGGGCAATAAAAGAAAATCTCCTGGAATTTCAGGAAAAGAAATATGGGAAGGAAATTGAAAAAGCAAAAAATAAAAGAAAAAAAATTCTTCTTTTCGCGGACGGGATAATTTGCGTAAGTGAGTTTATGAAAAAAATCGCGTTAAAAATCGGAGTGGATGAGAGAAAAATAAAGGTAATCTATAATTCGGCTGATTTTATGGATTGCGGTTCTGACGATACCGCTGTTTCAATTATAAAAAATAAATACGCTCCGAATGGAGAAAAAATAATTTTAACCGCGTGCAGACTTGTGCCGTGGAAAGGAATAGACGGCGTTATCAAAGCGATTCCGGAGATAGAGAGAAAAGTCGGTTCCGTGAAGTTTTTAGTTTTGGGTGATGGTCCGGAAAAGGAAAATTTAAAGAGGCTTTCGGAAGAAAAAAGAATCTCCGGGAAGATTTGTTTTTTGGGGAAAATAGGGAGGGATGATATTTTTGATTATTTCAAAGCCGCCGACGTTTTTGTTTTAAACAGCAAATATGAAGGTTTTTCTCACACCGTTCTTGAAGCCATGAAAACGGGTGTCCCTGTTGTCGTGTCAAACGAGGGGGGAAATCCGGAAGTTGTCGAAAGCGGGAAAAGCGGTTTTTTGGTTGAATATAACAATGAAAGCCAGATAGCGGAAGCGATTTCCCGCATCTTGGACGACAAAAAATTGGCCGAAGCTCTTTGCGCCGGAGCCAAAGAAAGATTGGAAAATTTCAATTGGGGCAATGTTGCGGGAGAAACGATTAAAATTTTTAAAGAGCTATCTTCAAAATGAAAGGCATCCTCCTTATAAATCCGGCTTTTAATATCGCGAAAGAAAATTACGACAGTTCTGTTTCTGTCGGTCTTTTAAGTATCGCTTCTTATCTTAAAAGCAAAGGTATTCCCGTAAAAATTATAGACGCGGCGCGCCAGAAAAACTATCGTAAACTTATTGAAAAAGAAGCCGTAGATTTTGATTATGTCGGGCTTTCCGTGATGACTACGCAAATTCCTTCCGCTTTTGAGATCGCGGAAATTGTGAGAAAAGTCAATCCTGCGGCGAAAATAGTTTGGGGAGGCCCTCATCCGACTTTTTTCGCGAGACAGACAGCGGAGAATTCTCTTGTTGATATCGTATGCAACGGAGAAGGCGAGGAAGTGGCTTATGAAATTTTAAGCGGGAAAGAATTAAAAAGCATAAACGGTATCGTTTTTAAGGATAACGCCGACGTTATTGTTAACCCGCCGCACGAACTTCACGATCCTTCAAAAATGCCTCTTTTTAACTGGGATTTGATTGAAGAAGATGTCCTTAAAAATTTGAAACTTATCCCGTCTCTTACTTCGCGCGGATGCCCTCATCGCTGCACTTTCTGTATCAATGCCATTTTAAAAAATAAATGGAGGCCGAGAACTGTTGATCAAGTGCTTGATGATTTGCGAAAAATAAAATCAAAGAAGTTTTTTCAGGGAAAAAATTTGAGGTTTTGGGATGAGAATTTTTTCGTGGACATAATCCGCGCCAAAAAGATAATAGAAGGAATTATCAGGGAAGACATTATAATTCCTTGGGAGACGACAGTCCGCGCCAATTATCTGCAAAACGGCATGATTGACGATGATTTTTTAAAAAAATTAAAGCAATCGGGATGCTATCTTTTGTCGTTTGGAGCGGAATCCGGCTGCCCGAGAATGCTTAATGTGATGAAAAAGGATATTTCCCCGGAAGATATTTTAAGAGCGGCGGAGATGAGCTTGCGGCATGGAATTGTTCCCCAGTTTTCGTTTATGATAGGCCTTCCCGGGGAGAGCAAAAGCGATATGTTTGCGACCTTAAGGCTTATAGATAAATTGGTAAAATTCGGCGATAAAATCCAGATTTTGGGGCCGCAGGCCTTCCGTCCGTACCCCGGCTCGGAACTTTATGAGGAGTGTTTGAAAGCCGGCTGGAAAGAGCCCCTATCGCTTGAAGAATGGGGAAATCTGGCAAAAGACGAGCTGAATTATCTTTCGGTAAAAAATTTTCCATGGGTGAAAGACAAAGATTTTGTGGAATCAATGGAAGCGTATGTGAGGTTCGGGGCCCACTCTTTCAAAAGCGCCATCGGTTCTTCGGTAAAAGCCCCGTTTTTTATAAAGCTTGGCTTTGTTTTGCTTTGCAAGTTCAGATGGAAGCTTAAATTTTTCTTTTTTCCGTTTGAATTCAAAATAGCCAAAATGTTTTTAACGAAATAAAACGCCGATGATTGTTTTAATGATAAGCACGGACAGAAATATTTTTGATAAAGATTCCGGAGTCAGAAACCGGATGATTGAATATGGGGGGCTTATCGATGAATTGAATATAATCGTTTTCTCTCGAGGGGAGAAATTAGGAAAACAAACTTTCGGCAATGTTTCTGTTTATCCGACGAATTCAAAGAGCCGATGGTTTTATGTTTTTGACGCGATAAAGACCGGAAAGAAAATTAAAAAACCGGATTTGATAACTTCTCAGGACGCTTTTGAGTGCGGATTGGCGGGTTGGCGGCTCTCGAAATATTTTAATACCAAGCTGCAGCTGCAAATTCACTCGGATTTTTTAAGCCCGTATTTTCGCAAGGAGTCGCTTTTAAACCAAGCACGGGTTTTTATAGCCGAATTTTTGATTTCTCGGGCTTGCTGCGCGCGCGCCGTAAGCCGCCGCATAAAAGAATCGCTCAAATTAAAATTTAAGAATGAAAATTTAAGGATAGAAACAATCCCTGTTTTTGTCGACGTCCAGAAAATTAAAGACGCGGAGATTAGAATTGATATTCGCAAAAAATATCCTCAATTTGATTTTGTGATTTTGATGGCAAGCAGGTTCAGCCGGGAAAAGAATATCGGGCTTGCCATAGACACAATGGCTGAGGTCGTAAAAAAGCATCCGAAAACAGGTTTGGTCATTGTCGGCAGAGGTCCCGAAGAAAATAATTTAAAATCCAAAATTAAAAGTTTAAATTTAGCGGATAGCGTCGTTTTAGAGCCGTGGTCGGATGATTTGGTTTCTTATTATAAAACAGCGGATTTATTCTTGCTTACGTCGAATTATGAGGGTTATGGAATGTCGGTTCTGGAGGCAATGTCTTCCGGATGCCCTGTTTTGATGACAGATGTCGGGTTGGCGGGCGAGGTTTTGATAAACGGGGAAAACGGGGTTGTTATTTCGCCGGGAGATAAAAAAGCTTTGGTTTCTGCCGTGGATAATTTAATTTCCGACAGAAGCGTTTTGGAAAATTTTAAGAGAAGTTTTATCGCGACGGATTTCAAAAGCAAGAAAGATTATCTTAGCGCTTATAAAAAATCATGGGAAAATTGCCAGTAAAAAATCTTTTGTTTATAACTCAAAAGATGGATAAAAACGACGATTTGCTCGGGGTCTATCATGAATGGATAAAACAGTTTGCCGGAGAATTTGATTTTGTAAGCGTAATTTGTCTGGAAAAAGGAGAATACGACCTGCTCCCAAACGTAAAAGTTTTTTCTCTTGGAAAAGAGAGCGGCCGTTCGCGGTTAAAATATATTGTTAATTTTTACAAATACATATGGTCGCTTCGCAATAATTACGACGCGGTTTTGGTTCATATGAATAAGGAATATGTTATTTTAGGATGGAAATTTTGGCGGTTGTCCGGAAAGAAAATATTTTTGTGGCATAACCATGCCAAAGGCGGATTTTTTGTGCGTCTAGCGGTTGTTTTATCGGATAAAGTTTTTTATACGTCATCCGATTCTTTTACCGCGAGATTCAAAAAATCGCGAAAAATGCCTGCCGGGCTTGATACGGAAAAATTTAAGCCTTCCGGTTTTGAACCTCACTCTTCGGGTTTTAAGATATTAAGCCTTGGAAGGATATCGCCGGTTAAAAAAACGGAGGTGCTAATTAAAGCGGCTGAAATTTTGGATAAAAGAGGCGGAGATTTTATTTTGGATATCGCAGGCTCCGCTCCTGAACGCGATGTGCTCTATTTTAATAAGATAAAAAAGGAAGCCGCCGTTCTTGAGCAGAAAGGGAAGCTGAAATTTTTAGGAAGCGTCAAAAACAGCGTTGCCTCTGATTTGTACGGGAATCATGATGTTTTTGTAAATCTTACTCCTGCGGGCAGTTTTGATAAAACCGTGATAGAAGCGGCGCTTTGCGGAACTTTGGTCTTGGCCTGCAATAAGGCGTTCGAGCCGCTTCTTACGGAAGAGTTTCTGTTTAAAGAAGGAGATTCCGCTGATTTGGCGGAAAAGCTTCAAAATGTTTTCGAGCTTATAAGAAGCAACCCCGGACGAGCTGAAAAAATAAAAAAACGTATGCGCGCCGGCGCGGCCGAAAATCACGGTTTGGATATTTTGATTAAAAAATTAATTGGAAATTTCAATGAATAAATTTGCAGATTTGATGAAAGAGACAATGAAAGGGAAATCTCTCTACAGAATTCTTTTCAATTGGAAAGTGTCCGAAATTTGCGTCGGGCAAACCGGCGTGTGTTTGGAGCTGGCTTCCGGTAAAAAACCGGCAAGTTATTACAGGTATTGGAAAATAAACTCCCAAGAGATTATCCGAGTTGATATAAATCCCGAGGCGAAACCGGACATAATTGCCGATTTGAACGAAACGCTGCCTTTTTCTGACGATTATGCCGATAATGTTTTTCTTTTTAATTCTCTTTATCTTTTAAATAAGCCGGAAGAATTTGTCGGAGAAGTTTTTAGAGTTTTAAAGAAAGGCGGCAGATTTTTTATTACCGCCGAATTTATAAAATCGGAAGAAACAAACGCCAATGATATCGGGAGATTTACTTCAAGGCGTCTTAGAAGAATTTTTAACGCAGCCGGTTTTTCAAAAATTGAGATAGTTCCGGTGGGCGAGAGATTTTCAGCCGTAGGCAATTTTTTTGATTTCACTTTCGGGCACAGTGCCGTCGCCAATTTTTTTAAAATTTTCTTACGGCTATTTTTTCTCGCCTTAGACGTCCTTATGCCTAAAAAAGTTATGGTCAATTATCCCTGTCCTATCTCGTGGATAGTTATCGGAGAAAAATAGCTTAGTCCGAAAACCCGTTGAAAAAACGGGTTTTTTATCGTATATTTAAAAAAATGCTTAAAGAGCGCACAAAGGATTTTTTTTATTTTTTCTTGAACGTTTTGGCGCGTTTTGCCGTCTTTTTTGTCCGTTCTCCTCGCGCGAGTATTTTGATGTACCATTCTATTTCCGATAACGGGGTCTTTTTTACGGTTAAGCCGAAAGATTTTGAAAAACAAACCGAGTATCTGAAAAGCTTCGGCTTTAAAATTATTTCTTTGGCAGAGATGGTTGAAGCGATAAAAAGCCGAAACTTAAAGGACAAAAGCGTTGTTTTAACTTTCGACGACGGATATAAGGATAATTATAAAAACGCCTGGCCTGTTCTTAAAAAATACGGGTTTCCGGCGGTTATTTTTTTGGCAAGCGATTTTACGGGAAAAAATTTCACCGTCTCATCCGGACAGCAACTCGAAATTCTTAATGAAGAAGAGATAAAAGAAATGGCCGAGTTTGGGCTTGTAGAATTCGGGTCGCATACGCGCACGCATCCCCGGCTTGAAAAAATATCAGACGAAGAATTTGAAAAAGAAATCCGCGAGTCAAAAGAAGCTTTGGAAAAAATAACAGGCAAAAGATGCAGGTTTTTCTCATATCCTAAGGGATATTTCAGGCCGGCCTTCGGGGAGATTTTAAAAAGGAACGGATTTGAAGCGGCGGTTTCCGTAAAAGAAGGGCTTGTAAGAAGCGAAGACAATTTATTTTTACTCAGAAGAAATTTTGTTTATTCGGCCGGCGGTTTTTGCCAGTTTGTCGGCAAATTGGGATACAGCGTACCGATTTACAATTTTTTTAAAAAATTTTTTTGACATGAAAGTTGTTTTGGCTGTTGTTCCGCGGGCAAGCGGTGAAATAGAAAGAGGAGGACTTCCTTTTTTGGGCGTGGGGTACGTGGCTTCAAGCCTTCTTCTTGACGGCCATGACGTAAAAATTCTTGACGCTCACACCTTGAGGCTTACTCCGGAAGAGACAGTGCAAAAAATTCTAGAAATGAATCCCGATGTTTTGGGGTTAAGCGGAAATACGCACAATAGATTTACCGCAATAGAAGTTATTAAATTGGCAAAGAAACAAAAGCCTAACTTGAAAGTTGTTGTCGGAGGCCCTCACTTCGGTCTTACGGGGAAAGACGCCTTAAAGACGGTTTCTGAGATTGATTTTGTGGTAAAAGGCGAAGGCGAGCTTACTGCGCGGGAGCTTCTAAAAAGCGGCTTTAAGGAAGAAAAATTCCCGGGTATTTTGGGGATCGTCTACCGCGACAAAAACAGAAATATTATTGAAAATTCCGACAGGCCATTTGTTCAGAATTTGGACGATCTGCCGATGCCGGCTTGGCACCTTTTCGATCTTTCCCGATACAAAGGAACTCCCATAGAAAAGACGGGGATGAAAACAATCGGCATTGTGAGTTCGCGCGGATGCCCGAACCAGTGCATTTTTTGTTCGGCGCGCGCCTTTCATCGCGGAACGCTTCGTGTGAGAAGCCCGAAAAATTTCGTTGACGAAATTGAATATCTCCAAAAAAATTACGGCTATGGAGCTTTCAATTTTTGGGACGACACTTTTTCCATGATACCTTCGCGCGCCGCGGAAATTTGCGAAGAAATTTTACGGCGGAAACTTAAAATTTCCTGGTACACTCCGTGCCGCGTGAATACGGTGGACAAAAAACTTTTGGCTTTGATGAAAAAAGCCGGATGCGTGCGCGTCAATTTCGGAATAGAATCCGGAAGCCCGAAAATTCTGAAAGTGATGAAAAAAGGCATAACCATGGAACAGGCTCGCGCGGCGATAAAAGCCGCGGTTGAGGTCGGGCTGGATATAACTCTGAACTTTTTGGTTGTTTATCCTTATGAGACTTGGGAAGACATAAAAATGACTTCTGCCGCCATAAAGGAATTCCGTCAGCTAAAAAACGTAAAACCGTCTTACAGCTTTATAATAATTTATCCCGGAACGGAGCTTGAAGAAATAGCGAAAAAAGAGAAAGTAATGCCTGAAAATTTTTCATGGAATTCTCCTTACAAAAACACGAAAAGAATTGCCGCGGGCGAGGACGAGTCGGTACCTTATTTTGAATGGCCCGGCCTTCCTTTTGAAGCAGTAAAGGCTTTTATGACGAAAGATCTTTTGGAAAAAAGGGATATTTTTAAAAGATTTTTGAAGAAAGCGGAAAGGGTGCGCAATTTTGACGATGTAAAAGCTATTTTCAAAGTCGGAATCGCCTATTTAAAAACAACAAAATAAAATGTGTGGTATTAGCGGATTCAATTTTAACGACAGGGTACTCTTGAAGAAAATGAATATGGCAGTGGCTCATCGGGGCCCTGACAAGGAAGGCGTTTGGAATAACGCGGATTTTTCTTTGGGCCATCGCAGACTTTCAATAATTGATTTGTCTGAAAAAGGAGTACAGCCGATGTTTAATGAAAATAAGACCGTCGCGATGGTTTTTAACGGGGAGATTTATAATTACCGCGAACTGAGAGAAGAATTGGAGCGGAAAGGGCACAGGTTTTTTTCAAACACAGACTCGGAAGCGATAATACATCTATACGAGGAAAAGGGAGAAAGATGCCTCGAACATCTTGATGGCATTTTTTCTTTCGGGATTTATGATTTGGAAAAGAAGATTTTTTTCGCCAGCCGCGACCCAATGGGCATAAAACCTTTTTATTATTTTTGCGGCGGAGGAAAATTCATTTTTTCATCCGAAATAAAAGCGATATTGGAACATCCCGTAAACCGGGAAATCGACAAAAGGGCGTTAAGCTCTTATTTCCATTTGTTTTATCCTTTGGCTCCTCTCACTATCTATAAAGATATTTTTAAACTCCCGGCCGGGCATTTTTTGATTTACAAAGACGGAGATGTTCGTATTGAGAGATACTGGAAGCCTTCAAATAAAGGGAAGATAACCGACAAAAATGAAATCAAAAAAATATTGTTTGATTTGACCGAAAAAGCGGTTGAAAAACAAATGATTTCCGACAGGCCGTTGGGTGTTTTTTTAAGCGGGGGAATAGATTCAACCGCGGTCGCGGCTTTGGCTAAAAAATTCAGCTCCGGAAAATTAAAGACTTTTTCGGTTGGTTTTGAATCTCAAGAAGAAAAAGAAAAATATAATTTTGATTTTGAAATGGCAAGACGCGTCAGCCGGGATTTCGGAACCGAGCATCATGAAATTATGATTTCGGGAAAAGACGCTTTGTCCGCGCTGGAGAAAGTTTCTTGGCATATGGATGAGCCGATTTCAAATCATACGCAGTCTATTACGTATTTGCTTTCGGAAATCGCAAAAAAAGAAGTCGCCGTAGTTTTGGGCGGCGATGGCGGAGATGAAATTTTTGCCGGATATCCCCGGTATAGATTGAATCTTTTTTTGGACAAATATCAAAAAATTCCAGTTTTTTTGCGCAAACAGATTTTAAATAAAATTATAAGCCGCGTTAAAAATCCGGATTTAGCGAGAAAAATTGAGAAGCTGCCTGGAGTGGACAGATACATGCTTTTTATGTCGCAAAAGGACGAATTTTTAAAACAAGCGATAAAAAGCGAATGGCTGGAGGACAAATGGCATTTTGATAAATTTGAAAAAGATTATTCGCGGCTTTCCGAGTTTTCTTCTGGAGAAACGCTTATGCTTATGGATTTGGAAAATTGGCTTCCGGAAGAATCTCTTATGCGTACCGATAAAACCACCATGGCATGGGGTCTTGAAGAAAGAGTTCCTCTGCTTGACAGGCATCTTGTTGAGTTCAGTTTTAAAATTCCGGATTATTACAAAATAAATCGTTCCGGCGGAAAAAAGATTTTTATAGAAGCGATGGGAAGTCTTTTGCCGGACTACGTGGTTAACGCGCCTAAAAGAGGATGGTTTTCGCCGATGGCCAAATGGCTCAGAAGCGATCTCAAAGAATTCGCTTATGAAGTTTTGTCTCCCGGGTATTGTTCCGGCGGGGAAGAGTTTCTTGATTTTGAAGCGGTTAGAAAAATTTTAGACGATCATATTTCTAAAAGAAAATATAACCTTGCGCTTATCTGGTCCCTGATCACTTTTCAAATGTGGCGCAGGAATTTTATGCGCAAATAAAATGAATAATAGAAAAATAAAAATTTTGCTTATATCAATTCTTGCCTTCGCTTTTTTCTTGAGAATAAGCGGCATGTTTTTCGGTTTGCTTTCGGGTGATGTTTATGGCGATGAGATAGGGAATACTATTGCCGCTTTCAAAATAATGGAAGCAAAAAGCCCCGTTTTCGTTTTTGGCATGAAGAATTACCTGCCGCCTCTTTTCAGCTATCTTCTGGTCCCGGCGTACGGCCTTATTGGAATTTTTGGAATGATTTTCCATGTTTTCGCGAGCATCGCCGATTTTAAGGAATTCGTGATTTTATACAAAGAATGGTTTTTGGCGCCAAGCAGGATTTTGTCTGCAATTTTCGGTATGGGAACGGTTTATTTGGTTTATCTTTTTGCCAGAAAACTTTTTGATGAAAAAATAGCGCTTTTTTCGGCATTTCTTTTGGCTGTGGATTTTCTTCATTTGCATGAATCTCAGATTGGGCACATTTGGTCGCCGATAACTTTTTTTACCGTTTTTTGCGCCTACAGTTTTTTTAATCTTTATCTCACGGGAGAAAGGAAATGGTATTTTTTTTCCGCCGCGGCTTTGGGATTGGGTTATGCCATAGGGCAGCTCCCGATAATATTTTATCCATTTTTCGTTTTAGCTCATTATTTTTACGTCAAAAAAATACGAGAAAAATTTTTAAATAAGAAATTTATTGAAGCCAACATTTGGTTGATTGCATTGCTTTTCGTATTCACGCTTTTGAATTTCTATACGATTTACAAGCATTTTTACGATGTGATATTGGCTGTTTTAGAGATTGTCGGTTTGGGCGATTTTGCCGTATCAATATTTCCGCGGACCATTCCCGGCATCGCGCACAGTTTTTCGCTTGTCGGCAATTGGGTTTATGCGGCTAAGACTTTATTTTACGATTCGCCCGTGTTTTTTACGGCGGCGTTTTTTGGCGGATTCTTTCTTCTTAAAAAAAATAAATTTAGCGCGCAAAATGTTTTTCTTCTGTTTTTTCCTGTTTATAATCTCATTGTCTTCTCTTTTTTGTTCTATAATTTTACATACAGGTATGTTTTGCCGCTTGTTCCTTTTATCGCCATTATCGTTTCTTTTTTCGTCTTTTACGCATCCGACAATCTTTTTGCCGGAACCAAGAAAGCGTTTGCGTTGCCATTGTTGATGCTTGCGGTATCTTCTTATTCCATGGCGGCCAGCCTGCCATATTCTTTTTTGCTGACTAAACCTTACACGGTAGATGAAGCGGTTGTCTGGGTTTATGAAAATGTGCCCTCGGGAAATCGCGTGGTTTCCGACGTGTACCTGAATAGCAACAGAGAAAGTTTGGAATTTTTGAAAGAATACAATCAATTTAATTGGCTTGATACAAGAAAAAATTATCTTCTCGGCTTGAATGATGCGGAATATCCCCGGCCGAATTATTTTTTAATTGATACGAATCTAACTGATGTTTTTTCGCTGCCTCAAAAAGAGAAGCGCGCTGATTATGCCCTGGTCTTCTTTTACGAGGAAAAAGACAAAAAAGAAAAAATAAAAATAGTCGAGACTTTCGGAAAGAGCGAACTTGCGGCGTTTTTTTATCCGAAAGAAGGAGGAGAATTTACAAAAAGTCTGCTCAACATAAGACCGCATTTTTTCCTCAAAAATATTTTGGAAACGCGGCAAATAGGTCCGAATGTTGAAATCTACAAATTCTTAAAATAATTTATGTCGGAAGAAAAAACTATCAAAAATAATGAAATTTCCGGTTCGGCTGTCAAAGACGTGTATTGGGGAGAGTTTTCCGAAGAACTTCTTGATAAAATAATCGGATGTTATCAATCGGGCCGGTTTGATGATGCGGATGATATTATAAAATCTTTGGATCGGGAAGATTTTATTTTCGGGCTTGGCAGAAGCGATTTTCTTTTTTATCTTCCTCTTGGCAAGACAAGCAAAGTTTTAGACGTGGGGTGCGGGCTTGGCGTTCATTCGTTTAACGCGGCTAAAATTGCCGGAGAAGTATACGGCTGCGATCTTTCAAAAAAAAGAGTTGATTTTTGTAATTTGAGAAAACAGCGCGAAGAAGTTAAAAATATCAGTTTTTTGCATTCGGATATTGAAAATTTGCCGTTTGAGTCTGAAACTTTCGATGCAGTAATACTTAACGGAGTCGTTGAATGGCTAGGAGAAAAAAATAAAAATAAAAATCCTCGCGATGACCAGATTGAAGATTTGCGCCGTGTCAAAGCGTTATTGAAGCCAGGCGGAATTCTTTATATCGGCATAGAAAACAGGATTGCTTTGTCCTATCTTTTTAAGGCTCGCGACCATAACGATCTTAAATACACGACGTTTATGCCTCGTTTTGCCGCCAGCTTTGTGAGCCGGCTTAAAAGAGGAAAATCGTACAGAACTTATACTTATTCAAAAAAAGGATACGAGCGTCTTTTAAAAGACGTCGGTTTTGATAAAACGCCGGACTTTTACATAGCGCATCCCGGCTATAACCTCCCGCAGTTTTTGATTCCTTTTCAGGACGAGACCGCGTTGAAATTTATTTTAAATTCCATGAGTATTGATAAAGGAACAACGGGCAAGGTAGCGCGGCTATTTACAAGAATTCCTTTTTTAAGAGGGATTATCAGAAATTTTTTCTACGCGTACGCTATTTTTGTAAAAAAATGACGGAAAAAATCACTCAACTTATAAAAGAGAATTGGAATATTTTTCCGATTTCCGGCCAATGTACGGAGGCGAAAGAGAAGATACTTCTTTCAAAGTTTTATCATGGCAGAGCTTGGATTGGCGGTAAAGTATTGTTTTTCGCCACTTACGACGGGAAGCCGATTTGTCTTGTGAAAACCGCAAGGGATATTTCCGCCGGCCAGAAAATCAAAAAGGAAAAAGAATCGCAGGAAAAATTTATTGAAGCCGGAAGCCTTTCCGCTCCGCGGGTTTATTTTGACGGAGAGATAGACGGAAAATATCTATATGCGGAAGAAATTTTATCCGGCAGGCCTCTTTCTAAAAATTTGGCGATAAAAAAAGAACGCGAGCTCGTGAACATAATCAGCTCGCGGCCTTTTTCCGGAGAGCTTTTGACGTCCGATGTCGCAAAGATTTTTGAAGACAATTTTTTGTTTGAAGACGCGGAAGCGAAAGAATTGATAAAACAGCTCAAGCTTTATGATCTTCCGTTAAAAAGAGGTTTTAGCCACGGTGATTTCACCAGGAAAAACATTATTTACGACGGGCGCATTTTTCGTCTGATCGATTGGGACAGGGCGGGGGAGAGGCCTTTTTGGCTTATTGACGCCGTCCATTTTATGGTCAGTTTAAGAAATATCAAAAACATGAAAGAATGGAAAAGGCAGGCAGTTTCTTCGCTCGCTGAATATGCCGGGATTAACGAGGATACGGCTGTTGCTTTGTATTGCGTCGAAACTATGCTTGAGATTTTTTGCAAAAATTATCCGGAGAGATATTTTAAAATTATGGAGCAATTATCTTTGTTATGAGAGGATTTTATTTTGTTAATACCAATATTGAGAACAAGAGAGCGCATACTTTTCAGATTTTAAATACCGCCGAGTTTTTAAGACGTTCTTTCGATTTAGCATTGGTTTTTCCCGAATACAGGAATGATTATGACAAAAAGAATATTTTTTCTTATTACGGTTTGACCGAAGAGACGTCCGTGATTTTTAAGAGAGTGTTTGGCATAAAAAGATCCTGTCTTCTTGCGTTTTTGCTTTTTGATATTTCGGCGTCATATTTTCTTTTTGTGCAAAAAATAAAAAACAAGCCGGATTTTATTTATTTAAGATCCAGTTTCTTTTTGTCGCTTTCTCTTGCCGCATTTTTTCTTCGTATTCCGATTTTCTATGAAACTCATAGAAAGCCCATTAGCAGGAGCGAAAAAATAAGGGATTATTTTTTATCGAAGTGCGCGTCCGGTTTTGTGGTTATAAGCAAAGGGTTGGAAACTTATTATTCTAAATATAATAAGCCCGTTCTTGTTATTCATGACGCGGTATCTCTTGGCAGGTTTGATATACGTTTGAATAAAGACGAAGCCCGTCAAAAATTGGGTATTTCTTCCCCTGGAATTTTGGGCGTGTATTGCGGAAGCGTCAGGAAGATAAAAGGAATAGATGTCATTTTTTCCGCCGCGAAAAAAATGCCAAACGTTAATTTTGAGATAGTTGGTCCTGTATATCCGGAATTCAAAAATCTTGAAATTTCTTTCAATGTTCATTTGGCCGGAAGCAAATCGCAGGAAAAAATACCCACATATCTTAAAGCGGCGGATTTTCTCATCCTTCCTCATCCGGAAAGCGAATATTCGCAGTCTCCAATGAAATTGTTTGAATATCTTGCCGTAGCCAGACCGATTATTTCTTCGGATACCGCGAACATAAAAGAAGTGCTTGTTCCCGAAGGAAATTTGTTTTTTAAATCCGGCAGCGATGAAGATTTTGTGCTTGCCATAAAAAAATATATCGCGGAAAAAGAAACGTACGATAAAAAAGCGATTAATAATAAGGAAATCTCCAGAGAATATACATGGGAAAAACGCGGAGAAAAAATAGCCCGGTTTATGCGCCTGGTGCTGAATAAGCAATAAAAACATGAAGGTTTTATATCTTTATTCCGGAGAAAGAAAGAAAAAATTCAGCGGTAGAATCAATATTGATTATCCTGATACCCAATTTTACGGCCTTAACCATTTGGTTGAATTCGGGATTGATGCCGAATATAAGGAAGTAAATAATAAAATTTTGGGTTTCAGGACAAAGCATCTTTTTTCATACTTTTTAACTTGCGGGTATGACATTGTTTTCGGTCCATCTATCCTTTTTATGATGTTTTTTAAAAAAATTTTCAGACCCGAAAGAAAATTCATATTATTAAATATCGGAATCGCCAGAACTATTTCGTCAGATAAAAAAGGTTTTAAGGCAAAAATAGTAAAATGGTTTTTGGAAGAAACAGATGCCATTGTCTGTCTTTCACAGGCGCAAGCGGCGTATCTTGAGAATAAATTCGCAGGGCTGAAAGGGAAATTATTTTTTGTGCCGCTTGGGGTTGACGCCGCGTACTATAAGCCGGAATTTGAGAACAGGGGGAGCTACATATTATCCGTCGGCAGGGATAACGGCCGCGATTACAAGACAGTGATTGATACCGCGAAATTGATGCCCGAAGAAGAATTCCATATAGTCTGCAGCAGAAGGAATATTGAAGAAATAAAAGAATTTCCGGATAATGTGAAAATTTTTTACGATATTCCTATCTATGAACTTAATAGGAAATATCACGAGGCAAAATTGCTCCTTCTTTTGACCCATGAAGATAATTTTTCAGACGGGTCGGATTGTTCGGGGCAGACAGTTCTGCTTGATGCCATGGCGAGCGGATTACCGGTTGTCGCGAGCAGAAAGAAATACCTGAAGGATTATGTTCAAGAAGGAGTTGATATTTTATCCGTGGATTTTTATAATTCAGCTGACGTTCGGGAAAAGATAAAACTTTTACGCGAAGATACTTTACGTAGAAAAATTGCCGTAAACGCCAGAAAAAAAATTGAAGATTTTTTTTCAACGCGCGAGATGGCGCGCGGACTTGCGGCTGTTTTTGAAAAAGCACATGAATAAGCCGAAAATCAATAAAACAAAAGACGCGGTTGAGTATGCCGTTAAATACATAAAAGGAGATACCTTGGACTTAGGCGCCGGCTCGGCTAAATATAGGGACATTATAAAATCGAAGTCCGAGAGATATGTCGCTTTTGATATGTTCCCGGGCGAGCATGTTAACGTTGTCGGCGATGTTTTGGAATTGCCTTTTGAAGATAATTCTTTTGACACGATAATTTCCACCCAAGTTTTGGAACATGTGGAAAAACCATGGGTTATGATTGAAGAAATTTACAGGGTTTTGAAAAAAGACGGCATCTGTTTTTTAACATGCCCTTTTATGTCGCCTTATCATCCTGACCCGAAAGATTATTTCCGCTACAGCAAGGACGGACTTCTTTCTTTGTTTAAAAACGCCGGTTTTGAAATAATCGAGTGTGAGTATTACGGGTTGTTTTTTACCGTGATTGAAGAGCTCCTCCGCTTTTCTTTTTTCAGCCGGTTCAGGCAATACAAAGAAAAAAAGCAGGGTGAATGGTCAAAAAGATTTTTAAGGTATTTGCAGAAATTCGCCGGTTCTTTGGACGGCAGAGAGAAAAAAGATCAGATTATTTATTCAAATGTTTACGTAGCGGCTAAAAAATAATGATTTTTCAAAGATTAAAAAATATTTTTATCCTTTTTCTGTGCTTTTTTAGGGTGTTTTTTAAGGGCAGGGCGAATAAAAAGGCAGGACGCCCAAAAAAGATATTAGTGGTTCAAAAATCGAAATTAGGCGACGCCATATGCGCTATTCCGGTGCTCCATGCTTTAAAAATCAAATTTCCTGATGTTGAGATTTGCGTTTTGGGCGGAAAAATAGTTGAAGAGCTTTTGGCTTATAGCCCCGATTTCGACGACTTTATTCTTTTTGAAAATAGTTTTTTAGGCCTTGTCAGAAAAATAAAAAAAGAAAAGTTTGATTTCGCGTGCGTTGTCGGGCTCAATTTTCCTTCGCTTGCGGCGCTTTTCCTTTCGGGTATACCGCTGATTTCTGCTTTGTCCGTTGTCAACGGAATCAGTCCGCAGGAGACCATGCCTTATAAGATATTGAAAAATTTTGTCGTTAAAGTCCCCTTTAGGATGAAAGAATACGCTCCCCGCGAATATTTGAAACTGCTTGAACCAATAGGGATTTTTACCGAAAATACCAAAAAACATTTATATTTTTCCAGAGAAGGAGCCGAGAGGGCGGAAAGATTTTTTTCTGAAAAGGAAATTGGCGGCGAAGGGGAGCTTGTTGTCGGAATTGCCCCGTCCGCCGGAAATAAATTGAAAATTTGGGGCGGCGATAAATTTTCAAAGTTGATAGAGATGATTTTGAATAATTATTCCGCAAAGATTATTTTGCTGGGCAGCGGCGAAGATAAAAAATATATCGATGAACTTTACGAAAAATTTTCCGGGGACAAAAGAATTATAAGCGCTTGTGATTTGTTTTCCGTGGATGAATTGAAAGCGTTTATTTCCAGACTGGATGTTTTGATCGGTCCCGACACGGGCTTGATGTATGTTGCAGAAGCTTTAGATGTTTCGACCATAGACATAGTCGGTCCGGTCGACGAAACCGAACAGCCGCCAATCGGCGATAAACATAAAGTGATTGTTTCGGACGCGGAATGCCATCCTTGCTCTTTTGTGATGGATACCGCAAGAGGGTGTAAAAACAAAGAAAACGAATTCGTCTGTTTTAAAAAAACCACTCCGGAAACGGTTTTTGAAGCTTTTAAAGGATTGGCAAAAAAATGAGAATCTTGTTTTTAAATGATTTTATTCCTCCGCGCCATGTCGGAGGTCCGGGAAAAAGAAATTTTGAAACCGCGGTAAAGCTCAAAGATCTTGGGCATGATGTTTTTTTTATCACTTCGTGCCAGAAAAAAGAGCAGGAAATTGAAGATGAAAAGCTCGGAGTAAAAATTTTTAATGTCTATTCTGATTATCCTTTGTACCTGCGGGATTATTTTAATATTTATAACCCGAAGGTTATGAAGAAAGTAAAAAAAATAATGAAAGAAATTCATCCCGACGTGGTTCATGTAGATACTGTCCATACTTATTTATCTTACGCTTGCTTGAAAATAGCGAGAAAATTTTCCAAAGCGGTTTTTCTCCATTCCCGTGATTTTATGCTGTTTAATTACGGCAAATTTTTGCAAAAAGAGCGGGAATGCGGCCGCGTTGATTACAAAGTGAGCTGGTTTGATAATCTTAAAAAAGGAGGGAAGCGCTTTAATCCGTTTAGGAATTTTTTAATAAAAAGATATTTGAAATACGTTGATAAAATTTTTGCGATTAGCGATGAATTGGCAAAAGCGCTGTTGCAGAATGGAATTACAAATGTGGCGGTTTTGCACAACGGCTTTCCTCTTTATGAAAAAGAGCCGGAATTTTGCGAACTTGAATCAAAGAAAATTCTTTTGTCCGGAAGATTGAACGAGGCCAAGGGCGTTTACGCGCTCCTGGACGCGTTTCCTCTTATCAAATTGAAAATCCCCGAAGCGAAAATAGTCTTGGTCGGGGTTGACGGCGAAGAAAAGAAAAGAATTGATTATTATGTTTTAAAAAATCGACTGGGAAAAGAAGATATAGAAATTTCGGGATGGATTCCCGGAGAACAAATGTATTCAATATTAAAATCGGCGGCCGTTGTCTGTTCTCCTTCTTTATATCCGGACCCTTTGCTTGCCGGCTCGAATTATGAAGCCGCTTCGTTTAAAAAACCTGTAATCACGACATGCTTTGGCGGGGCAAAAGAATTTGTTTTGGACGGCAAGACCGGATACGTAGTCAATCCTTTTAAGAAAGAAGAGCTGGCTGACAGGGTCGTTGACCTTTTGTCTGACGAAGAAAAAGCCAGACGTTTTGGCGAAGCGGCTTATTTGAGACTGAAGACGGATTTTTCTTTGGATGAATACGCGAAAAAACTTCTGGATTGGTACGGAAGTTTTTTGAAAAACAATTAATCAGCTAATTTAATTTCAGCCAAGAAAAAGTATAGTTGAACGCTATTTGAATTCTTTTCAGCGCTTTTTTCCAGCCGTCTATCGTCAGCAGTGATTTGATAAAAAATTTGAAGAAATACCAATATCCGGTTTCAAATTTAAAAATAAGCATACGGTAATATTTTTTGATTTCTTCGGCTGTCATTTCTTCCGTGTGGTGGTTTACCGTAAGCCTGGTGTCAAAACTGTAATAATCCGCGTTATCCAGCAGATTGTGGTCTTCTAAATATTTTCTCAATTCGGAACCCGGATAAGGGGAACAAATATGTATTCTGGTCTGGTCAGGTTTGGTTTTTTCTATCAAATCGGCTGTCATTTTTATATCTTCAGGCGTTTCTTTCGGAAATCCTATCATAATAAACATCAGTCGTTTTATGCCGGCTTTCTTTGTCAAAGTAAAAGTTCTTTTGACATTTTCTATGGTGATGTCTTTGTGTATGAAATCAAGGATTTTAGGAGAACCGGATTCTACTCCCCACCATATCCATATTATTCCGGCTTCCTTCATTTTCTTCAAAGTATCCAGGTCAACGAATTGGCTGCATCTTCCTTGGACTAAAAATTTTAATTTTTTATTTAATCCTCTTCCGATTATCTCGGCGCACAATGCTTCGATTCTTTCGTTTTGCTTCGTGCTCATCCCGATGAATTCGTCATCGTAAAGCTGGATGGAATTGGCGCCGAATTTATTCTTATAGAATTCCATCTCGTCAACAACGTCTTTCACGTCGCGTTCTCTGTACATTTTCGAGCCAAGGCTGCAAAAAGCGCATCTGTGCGGGCATCCTCGCGTGGTCATCATAACAGCCACTGGACGAGTCATTCCTTCCGAGTCATGCGGCATTCCTCTGTAAGTTTTCGGGTCTTTGTTCAACAGGTCATAAGCCGGCCACGGAATGGAGTTTAAGTCTTTTATGTATTC
>JAQTSC010000004.1 GCA_028711505.1 Candidatus Paceibacterota bacterium
GAACTCGGTATAAAACCCGAGTTTTATAAATTAAGCGTTAAAAACAAAAAAATTTTTCTATCTTCTGTAAATCCCGTGATTAAAAACGAGATTTACATAAATAAAAACAAAATTCTGAAGAAAATATCAGGCAAGTTTAAAAAAAATAGCCCTCAAAATCTTTTCTTTACCGGTTAATCGGTAAATTTCAAAGTGATATTGTATTCACTTTTATTTTTTACTTTGTCATAAACCACCAGTTTTAATGTTTTCGTGCCAGAAGAAAAAATAGAATCGTTTAAATTAAAAGAAAATCCAAAGGGGTAAGACGAGGCTGAACCAAGGAATTTTTCATTGAGATAAAAATCTATTTGCCCCAAGGAAAATTTACTACGGTCAACAACACTGATGTTTACGGTTTGGTTTTTTGAAAAAGATGAATTTTCCAGCGGGCTTAAAATTGTTATTTCCGGAGCGTTTTCCTGTTTGTGTATGTCATCATAATCTTTTGGGATATTGTTTTCCGTTTCTTCCGCTATTTTTTGAATTTCCACCCAATTTCTTATCGGTGTTTCCCATAAAATAAATTGAGGGTCTTCCCCGGGGTTCGATGGTTTTTCTCCAAGTGGATTGTTTTTATCTACCCAATAAAGGATTGAATGAATTTGCGTTAAAACTTTTATTTCCTTCATTTCTTCGGGTGTGTTGTTTGTCGCGAGTTTTCCCGTTATTTTGTCGACAATATAAATTATGCCTCCGCGCCAATTTCCCGTTAATACGGGTTTCAATTCGCCTTCCCCTGTTCTTTCCGGTTTCAAAAAATCTTCTTTTGTTGTTTGCTCAAGCGCTTTTTTCATAAATGCGTTCCACATGGGAGCCGCGATGAACCCCGCCACCTTTTTTTCCATGGAGCTGTTGTCGTTGTTGCCCACCCATACTCCGGCGGCGAAATTGGGCGTATAGCCTATTACCCAGGCGTCGCGGTAGTCGTTTGTTGTTCCTGTTTTTGCCGCAACCTGTCTTTCGGGAAAATAAAGGTAAGAACTTTCACCAAAAGCCGGAGTTCTGGCATTGTTGTCCGAGAGCACGTCGTTTATCATACGCGCTATTTTTTCTTCCAACACGCGTTTTGGTTTTGAGTTGAATTTTTCCAAAATATCTCCTTCGTTATCTTTTATTTCCAAAATCGGCGTCAGTGAATTTTTTACGCCATCGTTTGCAAAAACCGAATAAGCGCCGGTCATTTCAAGGAGTTTAACTTCCCCGCCCCCAAGAACCAGCGTGAGCCCGTATCTTGAGGGGTCTCCCAAGGTGTTTATTCCAAGATCTTTGGCTGTTGCAAGAGAGTCTTTCAACCCGGCAAGATAAAGCGTTTTTACCGCCGGAACATTTATTGATTGTGCCAGCGCGTCTCTTAGACTGATTGGGCCCCTGTAAACATGGTCATAGTTTTCCGGATGATAACAAACCTCGGATTTTACTCCCGGTTTAGGGGTTCCGTTCGGGTTGCACAAAGAGCTGAATTCGGTGAATAAATCAAAAACAACAGTTTTGTCTATATACCCTTTTTTAAAGGCGGTGGCATAAACAAATGGTTTAAAAGAAGAACCGGGTTGTCTTCCTTTTTGGTAAGCGGTTACATTTACGCTTGGCTCAAACTTGCAGTTTACTCCCGGGGTGCAGTTTTCAGGAAGAGGATCCGTGTTCCAGTCTCTTGAACCTACCATCACGAGAATTTGCCCTGTTTTTGGGTCAACAGCGGTGAGCCCTGCGTTGTACGCGTTGAATTTGACCTGGTTCTCCTCCGCGTATTTTTTTACTATTTTTTCGGCTTCTCGCTGTAAGTCCAAATCAAGCGTCGTTATAACTCTTAGCCCCCCTTGTTCAACAATGTCTTTCCCGTATTTTTCTTCAAGATAGCTTTTTACGAACATTACGAAATGGGGCGCTTGTATTCCTTTTTCTTCGGCGGTGAGAAATGCAATTTTTTCAGTTTTGGCTTTTTCGTATTCTTCTTCTTCAATAAAATTCAGATTAAGCATTCTTTGAAGAACTAAATCTTTTCTTTTTTCAAGGTCGTCGACGTGGACGCCGTAAGGAGAATAATAAGAAGGCGCTTGAGGAAGCGCGGCAAGATATGCCGCTTCCGCAAGCGTGAGGTCTTTTACTGATTTTCCCAGAAAAGAATTTGCCGCGGCCTCAATTCCGTAATTGCTTCCTCCATAGGGAATTTCATTCAGATATAAAGTGAGAATTTGGTCTTTGGAAAGCGTTTTTTCCAGTTTTAACGCGATAAAAAGCTCTTTTATTTTTCTGGTAAAGGTTTTTTCTCCGGTAAGAAAAGAGTTTTTCGCGAGTTGCTGCGTTATTGTGGACCCTCCCTGTTTTAATTCTCCGGACATTATATCCACAAAAAGCGCGCGCAATATTCCGATCGGACTTATTCCTTTATGCTGGTAAAATTCCGAATCTTCTATTGCCACCGTGGCGTTTTTTATGTTTCGCGGAATGTCTTCATAGGGGACAACCGTTCTTTTTATATTCTCATGTATGTCATAAAGAACGTTTTTCCCCGTTTTGTCGTAGATTTTGGTGGATTCAGCAACTTTTCGTTGATCAAAAGTGCTATAGTCGGGGATAGCTAAATTTTCAAACCACCTGACCAAAAGAAGCCCCGAAGCTATCGCGGCCAGTATGACGAGAATAGGCAAAAATTTTACTATTTTTCTTTTTCGTTTCATTTAGAACTTTATCTAATTAATCTAGCCTAAAAAAAAGCCTTTTTCAACTCCAGACATGAAGATAGTAAAGTGTTTGAGCATTTCAATTTTTGGATTTTTATATTGAGGTGAAGCCCCTAAGCTGCCGCAACCGCCGCCTTTGATTTAACGGATATTTTTTGCTAACCTGTTTTATATGGCTAAAGCGGACAGAGATAAAATAAAACAGATTTTGGAACGGAATGTTGTTGAGGTTATAGAAAAAAACGACTTGGAAAACCTGCTTAATTCCGGTAAAAAATTACGAATTAAACTCGGCATAGACCCGACGGGCCCTCGCCTCCACCTTGGGCGCGCCATTTCTTTAAGAAAACTCAGAAATTTTCAGGAAGCCGGCCATAAAATAGTTTTGATAATTGGAGATTTTACCGCACTTGTCGGAGACGCTTCGGACAAACAATCGGCGCGCAGCCAACTCACAAAAGAGCAGATAAAAAGGAACATGAAGGATTATAAAAAACAGATTGGGAAGATTTTGGATATAAAGAAAACGGAATTTCATTACAACAGCAAATGGCTCGCTAAATTGAAATTTGAAGACGTTTTGCGCATTGCTTCCCTCTTTACCGTCCATCAGCTTATAGATAGAAGAAATTTTAAAGAAAGATTTGAAGCGGGCAAAATTATCGGGTTTCAGGAATTTATGTATCCTCTTATGCAGGGATATGACTCCGTGGCGATAAAAGCGGATGTTGAAATTGGCGGAACCGACCAGCTTTTTAATCTTATGGCGGGAAGAAAGCTCCAGGAATTCTACGGGCAGAAACCTCAAAATATAATGACTCTGGAAATGCTTGACGGGCTTGATGGACAAAAAATGTCCACTTCGCAGGGAAACGTGATAAACATAACCGATACGCCGGACGATATGTTTGGGAAAATCATGTCTATGAGAGACGAGATGATAATGGGATATTTTAAAACAACGACGGATATTTCCGATGAAAGGCTGGGCTCGATTAAAGCAGGTCTTGATTCGGGCAGTTTAAATCCGCTTGAAGCGAAAAAAGATTTAGCTTTTGAAATAGTCAGAATGTACCACGATTCCGCAAAAGCGGAGCGCGCCAAAGAAAAATTTGAAAGCGTTTTTCAAAAAAAAGAATTATCGGCGGATAGTTTTGATGAAATAAAAGTTCAACAGGGCGAAGAGCTCAGTGATATTAGCGTAAAACGCGGACTTGTCGCTTCGTTATCTTCTTTTAGAAGACTTATAAAATCCGGCTCGATTGATTTTGAAGGAGAAGCGATAAAAGATGTGCATTTCAGAATAAAAAAATCCGGAGTTGTCCGGATAGGAAAAAAGATCTTCGTAAAATTGATTGTCGGCTAAATTTAAAAAAACAAGGCTGAGCGCGAAAGCGTTCAGCCTTGTTTTTGTTCTTAAAGTTCGTCGTCTGCCTCGTCCTCGGTTTCTTCGTCTTCTCCGAGCCAGTCGTCTTCCTTTTTGTCAGCATCGTCTTTTTCCTCCATTTCGTCTAACTCTAATTCTTTGTCGTCGTCCATATGTTTAATTTTGCCAAATTAATTATTTAACGACCCCCGGTTTGCCTTTTTGCTAAGCGATTAGCCGGGATGCTTATTTATTTAGCAGAAACGGTTTTTTTTGTAAAGACGTTTCAAAAAAAGTGTGAATAACTTTAAATTTTTATGGTCGCGGAGGCCGTAAGGCACAGCGCTATGGCGTCGTAGGTATCGTCATATTTTACCGGACGCCTTATTTTTATAAGAAGTTTTACCATTTTTTCAACCTGGTCTTTTGACGCTTTTCCGTTTCCGCAAACAGCCGCTTTTACCTGCAGGGGCGTGTATTCTTGTATTTTAATTCCGTTTTTGGTTCCCAAAAAAATTAAAATTCCTCTTACTTCGGCGACCGCCATCGCAGTTTTTTGGTTTTTGGTGATAAAAAGTTTTTCCAGGCATAAAATATCCGGTTTGTGTTTTTTTATCATTTCTTCGACTTTTTCCGCAATTTTTAAAATTCTCTCTTCGTGTTTTTGTTTGGGACTTGTTTCAACGCAAGAATAATCAATGAGATTTTCTTCCGACTTGTTTTTTTCCAAGACCGCGTATCCCAGACGGCCGTAGCCCGGGTCAATTCCGAGAATTTTCATATGTTTTGTAAAAGATTAAAGTTCGGGTTCGGTTTCAGCTTCTTTTGCGTTAGTATAAACTTTTTGCACATCGTCTCTGTCTTCCAGTTCGTCAATAATTTTTTTAAGCGATTCTTTTTCCGCGCTTCCTATCTCCAGCGGAATTTTCGCTTTCCATGCGCCTCCGCTTTCTTTTTCAAAAGCCCAGGCCGCAGAACCCGGTTCTCCGAGTTTTACTCCTCGCTGAGAAAGCAGATGCCGTATTTCGTTAAATGTTCTGTTTTTGTTGTCGGTTATCGTTTCAATAATAAGAGAACAGCCGCCGGGTCCGAACGCTTCATACCTTGCTTCTTCGAGATTTTCTTCCTGGCTCGATCCCGCCCCTTTTTTTATCGCCTTTTCAATATTATCCGCCGGCATATTCGCGGCCTTTGCCTGATTTATGGCGTATTTAAGTGAAGGATTCATTCCCGGGTCCGTCCCTCTTTTTGCCGCAAGAGAAATAAGCCGCGAAAATTTGGAAAAAAGCTTCCCTTTTTTCACGTCCGTAATGGATTTTTGGTGTTTTATCTGGGCCCACTTTGAATGTCCGGACATGTGGATTATGATTATGTTTTTATAATAAAGTGTCCTGGCGAGGGAAAGGCAAACCTAAGTGCTCATAAGCTCTTTTTGTGGCCATTCTTCCCGTCCTTGTTCTTTCTATAAAGCCAAGCTGCATTAAATAAGGTTCGTAAACTTCTTCTATCGTGGCCGTTTCTTCCGACGCCGCCGCGGCAAGAGCCTGTAATCCGACTGGCCCTCCGTTAAATTTATTTATTATTGTGAGCAGTATGCTTCTGTCGGCTTGTTCAAGCCCTGCTTTGTCAATTTCCAGAAGACCGAGAGCTTCTTCCGTCGTTTTGATATCAAGGAAAACTTTTTTATTTACCTGAGCGTAGTCCCTGCACCTTTTTAAAAGTCTGTTTGCCACGCGGGGGGTGCATCTGCTGCATTCGGCTATTTTAAGAAGAGCTTCCTTTTCCGCGCGAATTCCAAGGATCTCAGCCGACCTCCCGATTATTCTTTCTATTTCCGGAACAGTATAGAACTCAAGTTTAAAAGTTCCGCCGGAAAAACGCGACCTCAAGGGAGACGACAAAAGAGAAACTCTTGTGGTGGCGGCCAAAAGAGTAAAGGGGGGCAAATCCAACTGAAGAGTTCTGGCAGACGGGCCTTTCCCTATTATGATGTTTAACGAACGCGATTCCATCGCCGGATAGAGAACTTCTTCTATCATTTTATTTAAGCGATGGGCTTCGTCTATAAAAAGGATGTCGTTTGAAGAAAGATTTGTAAGAACCGATGCCAAGTCTCCGACTTTTTCCAAGGCGGGACCGGAAGTTATTTTTATCGGCGAAGACATCTCTTTGGCGATGATGTGGGCAAGCGTGGTTTTGCCGAGCCCTGCCGGACCGTAAAAGAGCAGATGCTCCAGCGGTTCCCCCCTCTCCTTGGCGGCGCCTGAAAGTATTTTCAAGTTTCTTTTTATATTCTCCTGTCCAACGTATTCGTTCCATGAGCCGGGTCTCAGGGTTGAATCAAGGGAAAGGTCTTCTTTTATTTTTGCTCTTTTCAAAAGAGTCATTTTGTTGTATCTTGTTAGAGGTGTGATTTCTCGCGCCTGTTCGGCGCTAATTTATCCTCCTGCGGTTAGTAAACCGTCAGACTTGACAGGTTTTTTGTTTTCTGCTACAATTACAGAAAGTCAAAACAGAACCCTCAAAATCTCCAGACATAAAATTTATATTTATCGGGATTTTCTGCGCTTTACAGCGCTTTTAAGGACGTTCTGGTTTGCCAGGTTTCCTGGCAGGCGAGAACTATCCTTGGGAAGATCCTCCGCTTTTGGTGCCCACATTAAAAGCATTGTCTGGAGATTTTGGGGGTTTTGTTATTCCATATCCACCACTCTCCTAACTTCATCAAATGAAGTTTCCCCTTTTAAAATTTTCAATGTCGCGTCCTGTTTCATGACCAGCATTTCTTGCCTCACGCTGGCTTCTCTTATTTCTGTTTCCGACGGATTTTTCATAACTAATTTTTCCATCTCGTCGTCTATAAGAATTCCTTCAAAAATTCCAATTCTTCCTTTGTATCCTATTCCCCCGCATTTCTCGCATCCCGATGCCTGATAAAGCTTCGCTTTTTTTATGTCGATTTTTTCTATTTTTTTAGGTAATCCCTCCATTATTTTTGAAAGAATGGCCAACTCTTCTTCTTTCGGTTTGTATTCTTTTTTGCAGTAAGGGCATAATTTTCTGACAAGACGCTGGGCTATTGCCAAGTTGACAGCCGGCGCGATTATATTCGGATTGGCTCCGAGTTCTATAAGCCGCGGTATGGTGCCGGCGGCATCGTTGGTGTGTATCGTGGAAAAGACCAGGTGCCCGGTTAAGGCCGCGTTTAAGGCTATCTCCGCTGCTTCCAGGTCCCTTATCTCGCCGACCATGATGACATCTGGGTCCTGCCTTAATATTGAGCGAAGCCCCGAAGAAAAATCATATCCTTTTTCCGAATTTGTCTGCGTTTGCGTGATTCCTTCAAGGTGGTATTCTATCGGTTCTTCGAGCGTTATTATCTTTATTTCCGGAGACTGGATTTCTTTTAGGAAAGCGTAAAGAGTCGTTGTTTTTCCCGAACCCGTGGGGCCAGTGGTAAGTATCATGCCGTTGGGTTTTTTGATTTGGGTTTTTATGATTTCCTGCAGGGAAGGGTCCATACCCAATTCGGCGAAATTGACGTTTATTGATTTCGGATTAAGTATTCTTAGAACCAAAGATTCTCCGTAAGGTCCCGGGAGAGCCGACGTACGTATTTCTATTTCTTCGTTTTTTATCTTTACGGAGAAACGTCCGTCTTGAGCCTTTTCCTTTATATTGAGTTTCATCTCCGAAATCAGTTTTATCCGCGAAAGGAGTAGTTTGTACGCACGTTGATCGAATTCCAGAACGTCGTGAAGAACTCCGTCTATGCGGAATCTTATTTTTACTTCGTTTTCTTCCGGTTCTATGTGGATATCCGAAGCGTCCGTTCCAAAAGCGCCGGCCATGAGTATTTCCAAAAGTTCAGAAATTTTTCTGTTTTCGCCGGTAGCCGTTTTTTGAAGGAACGCCGCTTTTAAATTTTCAAGAGAATAAGCCTGGCTGAGGAATTCTTCTATCCTTTCCGGTGAAATGTCTATTATTCCTTTTGAAAGCTCTACGAACGCTGGAACTTCTTTATACCTTGACCACGCTTTCTCAAGGCTTTTGTTTGAAACCAAAAAAGGCTGAATTTCGTAATCTTCGCTAAGCTTTTTAATCCATATTTTTGCTGTTTCCAGGGTTGGGTTTTGTTCCGCCACCTGGATTTTTTTGCCGATGCCCTGAAACACCGCTATTTTGCCTTTTCTTGAATCTTGCTCCGGAATAAGTTTGAGATAATCCAGGTCAATGGTCATTTCCGACAAGTCGGCATACGGAATCCCGTACTTTTTTGACAAAAGATTAGTGACTTCCTCTTCCTCTTTTTGACGGAGATGTTCTATTTTCAATTTTTGTTTTTCTTCGTCGAAGATAGCCACTTTTTAGAATTTTATTTTATATATAAATTTTACAGCACTTCTTCTTTTTTCTCCACACCTTCTTTTAATATCTGCCTTAAATTTATTTCCGCCGAAGTGAAATTTTCAAACGGTCCGGCGGTTAAAAACCCGCCTGTTTTTTTAAGCCCGGATTCTTGGAGTTTGTGGTAGGCCGCTTGCGTTCCTTCTGCCAGGCCGGGAATGACGAGCGCTTCGACATTTCCGTTCGGCTGCCACATCAGTATATGCAAATCTTGCGCGACAATATGTTTCCTCGCGGTTTTTAATAGTTGGCGCATGTCTTCGTAGGATAATCCGAAATTGCCGGTTTTTTGAATGTCTCTGGCGTTTAAAAAGCTCCAGGAAACATTGGACTCCGAATCAACAAAGGTTCGGGCAAGAATTCTTCCGAGCAGCTGCGAAAAAGAAGTGTTTTTTTCTCCTTCCGTGACCGCTTCCACGGCATTTTTGAATCTGCCGCTTTTCCCCGAAAGTGTAGCCGCGAGATGAAAGACGTTTTCCGTCGTGTTTTCCGTGAGGCCGTTGGTTTCTTTTAAAAGAGACGCCAAAAAAATAGCGGCGACATTCTCTTTGTCCAGAAGCGAAGGATTAAATATTTTTGCCACATCAAATATTTTTTCGGTGAGAGTCTCCGCTTCCTTGGACACGAAAAATATATTTTCTTTGTTTGGAAGATTAAAATTTCCGTTTAGGCGGGAAAGGTCTTCTTCTTTTTCAAAAAAGCAGATTACCGCTTCGGGTTCTACCGGAAGTTTTTCGAGCAGTAAATCGTTTATGGAAAGAATTTGGTTGCCGGCGGTTATTATCAAAAATAATTCGTCTTCACTTTCTTTGTAGGAAACTTCCCTTACTTCATATCTTGATTTAGGAAGCCTTATGGATGTTTTTTTGGGAAAAGATATCTCCGGAGCTTGCCTTATTATGGCGTTCCATTTTCTGAGAAAATTTTCGGGCGGATCGGGCAAAAGAAGACAGGCCAGATTTTGAAAAGACATCGTTTCTTTTAGAGCCTCTCTCAAAAGAAGTTCGTGTTCTTCCGGAAATTCGCCCAAAAGCAAAACGAAGCTTTTGGATTTTGAAATTTTTTGCCTCGTCTTTTCTGTCATTACTTTCTTACTAGCATTTTTCCCTTATTCACATCAAGCTTGACCCTGTTAGAAGTTTTCAGCATGCTATTATTAAAGAAAGATATGCGGAACATAACGACAAAAACCGTAAACCAAACCCAAAAACTGGCGGCAAATTTGGCAAAGAAAATTATTAAAGCCGGGCCTTTAGATAACGGGGCCTTGGTTGTCGGTCTTGTCGGCGATCTCGGGGCCGGCAAAACCGTTTTTACGCAAGGTTTTGCCGCGGCACTTGGTGTAAAAGAAAAAGTAGTTAGCCCGACTTTCGTTTTGCTTCGCCGCTACAAGATAGAAATCTCGGGTTTTAAAAATTTGATTCATATAGACGCCTATAGAATAGAAAATTCCGAAGAAATTTTGGAATTGGGGTGGAAACAGATAGTTGAAGACCCTGAAAATATAATTGTTGTGGAATGGGCGGAGCGCGTTAAAAACATTTTGCCGAAAAAAAGTATTGAGATAAAAATAGAACATTTTGAAAAAGACAAAAGGCGGATAGGTTTTTAACCGGTTTGGGTTGAGGGTATAATAAATTTAATGGCGGCTTTAGAAAAACAAACTCTTGTTCTTATCGATTCTCACGCGGTTTTGCACCGCGCTTTTCACGCTTTGCCTGATTTCGTTTCTCCCGGCGGCGAGCCCACGGGCGCGCTTTACGGATTTACCACCACCTTGTTAAAAGTGTTAAAAGATTTTAACCCTTCGCATATTGCCGCTTGCTATGATTTACCGGAGCCGACTTTCCGCCACGTCTCTTATAAAAATTACAAAGCCAAGAGGCCGAAAACCGACGAGGGGCTTGCTTTGCAGATTGATAAGTCAAAAGAAATTTTAAGAGCTTTGGGAATTCCTGTTTATGAAAAAGCGGGATTTGAAGCTGACGATATTTTGGCTTCAATAGTCGAGCAATTAGGGGAATCCCGACGTAAAGCCGGGGCTTCGGCTGAAACCTCGGGATTAAAAACCATCATAACGACCGGAGATTTGGACACTCTTCAGCTCGTAGACGACGATGTCTCGGTTTACACGATGAAAAGAGGAATCCAGGATTCTGTTTTATACGATGAAAAAGCCGTTATTGAACGTTTTGGCTTTGATCCGAAATCACTTCCCGACTACAAGGGGCTTATGGGCGATCCCTCGGATAATATAATAGGAATACCGGGAATAGGAGAAAAAACCGCGAAAATTTTGATAAAAAATTTCGGAAATATTGAAAATCTTTACAAAAAATTGAAAACAGAAAAAGTTTCCTTGGAAAAAATAGGCATAAAAGAAAGAATTATAAAGCTTCTCGAAGAGCACGAAGAGGAAGCTCTTTTCAGTAAAGTCCTTGCTGAAACAAGAAAAGACGTGGATACGGGATTTTTTCTTGGCGACTGCGAATGGCCGCGCGGTTTTAATAAAGAAAAGTCGGAAGAAATTTTTAAAGAGCTCGGTTTCCGAAGTCTTGTTTCCCGGCTTTCCGGCTTCGGAGAAAAAAAAGAGCCGGAAGATAAACCTTTTTCTTCGGCAACTCCGGAAATTTCCGAAAGTGTAGAAAAAGAACTTAAAATAGCTTTTTGGCTCCTGGATTCAAGAAGAGCGAATCCGAAACTTGAAGAAATTTTTTCCTATACCGGAAGCTCTTCGGCAAAAGAAGCCGCGGCCTTTTTAATTTCCGAGCTTGAAAAAAACGGCATGAAAAAACTTTTTGAAGAAATGGAAAAACCGCTTATCCCTATTCTTTCGGAAATGGAAAAGACTGGAATTCTTCTCGATGTGGATTATCTGAAATTATTTTCAAAAGATTGTCGGAAAAAACTTGAAAGCGCCAAGAAAAAAATATGGAAATTGGCCGGAGTCGAATTCAATGTAAGCTCGCCAAAACAGCTTGGCGACGTTCTTTTTAACAAAATGGGAATTTCCGCGAAAGGCTTGAGAAAAACCGGAGGCGGAGCTCTTTCAACCAAATTTTCCGAGCTTGAAAAGCTAAGGGACAGACACGAAATCATAGAAGAAATTTTTTCCTACCGCGAACTCGCGAAACTCACCACTACATATATAGATAATCTTCCCGGCCTTGTTGATAAAGAAAATCGGCTGCATACGACTTTTGTCCAAACCGGCACGACCACCGGCAGGCTTTCTTCAACGGACCCGAATCTTCAGAATATTCCCATAAGAACAGAGCTTGGCCGAGGGGTCAGAAAAGCGTTTATTTCCCCAAAGGGATTTTCTCTTTTATCGTGCGATTATTCGCAGATAGAACTTCGAGTGGCGGCTTCTCTAAGCGGAGACAAAAAACTTACAAAAGCGTTTAACGAAGGCAAAGACATTCATAATAAAGTCGCTTCGGAAGTTTTTAACGTTCCCTTTGATAAGGTGGACGCTGAGATGAGAAGAAGGGCCAAGGTAATAAACTTCGGAATTATTTACGGGATGGGCGTTAACAGCTTGAAAAAAAATTTGAATTGCACCCGAGAAGAAGCCGAACTTTTTTACGACGAGTACTTTAATGATTTTTCCGGTATGTCCGAGTATATCGAGAAAATAAAAATGGAAGCGAGAAAAAAAAGTTTTACGGAAACTTTTTTCAAGAGGAGACGCTACCTTCCGGAAATAAATTCTCCTGTTGAGTATATAAGAAAAGAAGCGGAAAGGATGGCGATAAACGCTCCTATTCAGGGAACAGCCGCCGATATAATAAAAATTGCCATGGTAGACCTCGGCAAGAAAATGGCGGCGAAGGAATTTTCCGGCAAAGCGCGGCTCCTTCTGCAGGTTCATGACGAACTGCTTTTTGAAGTAAGAGATGATATAATTGAGGAAATCGCGTCTCTCGCGAAAGAAGAAATGGAAAAAATACGCCTGCCCGAAGTTCCTATTTTGATAGAAGCAAAAATCGGGAAAAATTGGGCGGAAATGAAAAAGCTCTCCGTTATAAACTGACAAAATCTTAAATAAATGGCGTTGAATTTAGATAAAATTGATTTAAAAAAAGAGATAGCGGATCTTAAAAAAATCGCCGGAGAACAAAGAGGCAATGACGCGAAATTTTTGGTTGATTACATAAAAAAGAAAGAAGGCGAAAACGGATTTGCCCGTTTGAAAAAGGAATTGGAAAAAAACGGATACGCGCTTCCCGACGTGGATAAAATAAAAAACACCGAATGGATTCCGGCAAGCATTCCGACCATCATCATGGTGTCGGCCGCGAAGTTTTTCAGATGGGAGGAAGAAGATGTTTTTGAAATGGGCAGAAAAGTTTTGAGTTTCTCTCCGAGCATAAAGTTGTTCTTTAAATATTTTCTTTCCCCGAGAAAAACTTTCAGTCTCGCGGAAAAGGCATGGAAAAAGATTTATTCTTTCAGCGAAATAAAACTGATAAAATACGACGAGAAGAATAAAATAATAGTAATGAGGGTTTACAATTTCAAAAAACATCCGATTACCTGCGTTTATTTAAGAGGAGGAATTTCAAAATTTGCGGAGATAGCGACTGGTCTTAAAAAAGTCAAAGCCGAAGAAACAAAGTGCATGTTTAAAGGAGACCCGTACCACGAATATACTTTTAAATTTTAATTTTGGCGAGAACATAAAAACGAAGCGACGAGATGAAAAAAAAGAATAAAAAACATCTCCTTCCCCGGCTTAAGGCCGACGTGGAAGATCTTGAAAGATACATAGAAGAATTTTCGCTGTTTTTGCCGCTTGCTGTTTTTATCCTCAATCCTAAAAGCATCTTCATCGACGCGAATAAATCGGCGCTGAAGCTTTGCGGGTACAATGACTACGAAATAATCGGAGAAAAAATAGAATTTCTTTTTAAGGATAAAAAGAAAGCCAGAATTTTTTTCAGGAAAGTTTCAAAAGAGAAAAAACGCGCCGAAACGGAGATGATTCTTTTGGACAAAAAAAACCGGCAAGTACCGGTGAATATTTCCCTCGCGCCCAGGATGGATGACGACGGAGATATCGTGGGTTTTTTTATGGCGGTATCCGATATAACCGAGAGCAAAAAATTTCAGGAAAATCTTGAAAATAAAGTAAAAGAAAGGACAAAAGACCTCGAAAAAGCGCGGGTGAACCTGGCGGAAACACTGGAGCAAACTCGGAAAGCCAAAGAAATTGCCGAAGAAGAAGAAAGTAAAACAAAAGCTATCTTGTTCGGTATGGACGACGGGCTTATTTTTTTCGACAAAGAAAACAAGCTCGCTCTTATGAATACGTTCGCTAAAAATCTTCTGGGCTTTAAGCAATTTAATGCTTTGTCGTCTTCTTTTTCCGAATTGTCCAGAAACCGGCGTTTCAAGGCTGTTGCCGACGCGATAGGTCCCGGATTAAAAAAGGTTTTTCGCAAACCTGTTGTGTTTGAAGGCGAAGACGCTACGGAAATTTCAACCTTTGCGGTAGGAAGCGGCCGTAAGCGGATAGGTCGCCTTGTTGTTTTCCATGATGTTGCGAGAGAAAGAGCCATGGATAAAATAAAATCCGAATTTATTTCCGTTGCGGCTCACCAACTAAGAACGCCACTCTCTTCCGTTAAATGGGTTTTAAAAATGATTCTGGACGGTGATTTCGGAGATATTACTCCCAAGCAGAAAGAATTTATCGGAAGAGGTTATGCTTCAAACGAAAGGATGATACAGCTGGTTAACGATCTTCTGGACGTAAGTCGCATAGAAGAAGGCCAATTCGGTTTCAAGTTTACGTCGGAAGACTTTAACAATTTTTCGGCTGTTGTCGCGTCCAATTTCAGGGATGCCGCTGAAAGAAGCGGAGTTAAACTAACTATAAATGTCGGAAAAACCCCTTTGTTTTTTTCTTTTGACGTTCAGCGCATGGAAGTTGTTTTGTCTAACCTTTTAGATAACGCGATAAGATACACTTCTTCCGGAGGAGAAGTGTCTTTTTCGGTTAGCGCCGGAGAAAAGGGTGTAATTGTCTCGGTCAGAGATACTGGCGTTGGGATACCGGAAAAACAAAAAAGTCGGGTTTTTACCAAGTTTTTCCGCGGAGATAATGTCGTCAGGATGCAAACCGAAGGCACCGGGCTGGGTCTTTATCTTTCCAAAAACATAACAGAAAAACACGGAGGAAAGATAAGTTTCGAGTCCGAAGAAGGAAAAGGAACGGTTTTTAACGTGTTTTTGCCTTTTAAAACGAAATACTCTTCTTGACGAATTTTTGTTTTAATCGTTTTTCGGTTAAAATTGAATTATGCTGCTTTTAATTGGTTCGTTTTTCTAATTATAAGAAAATATTTTTATGGACCGTAAAAAAATTGTAGTGATTGAGGACGAAAAGACTCTTCTTGTCGCGATTAAATCAAAACTTAAGATGGAAGGATACGATGTTTTTTCCGCCGAAGACGGGCTTGATGGAGAAAACATGGTAAAAGAGATCAAACCCGACATGGTCTTGCTGGATATTCTGCTTCCTTCAAAAAACGGACTTGATATTTTGGAAGATCTGAGAAAAGAGGGCTTTAATTTGCCGGTTGTCATAATTTCAAATTCCGGTCAGCCTGTAGAAGTGGACAGGGCTTTAAAACTTGGAGCGGCGGACTATTTGATAAAAGCCGATTTTAATCCGTCTGATGTTTTGCAAAAGGTGGAAAAAGTGATAGGCCCCGGAGAAAAATTTATCGGTGGAAATATTGAAACAGAACACCTGAAAGACAACGTATTAAGAGAAGAAAAAACCGTTTTAGTTATTGAAGACGACCAATTCTTGAGAGAAGTCGTTGTTCAAAAATTAAAAAGAGAAGGTTTTGATGTCCTTTCCGCCATAGACGCGAACGAAGCGTTTTTGCGGATAAAAGAAAAAAAACCGGGAATTATGCTTTTAGATTTGATTCTTCCCGGCATCGACGGATTTGAATTTTTAAGCCAGATCAAAAAAAATCCGGAAACGAACAAAATCCCCGTGATTGTTTTAAGCAATTTGGGACAAAAAGAAGACGTGGACAGGGCGCGGGAAGCCGGAGCGGCGGATTATCTTGTAAAAGCCAATTATACCCCGGGAGAAATAGCCAAAAAAATCAGAGAGGTGCTTAAAGAAAAATATATTTAGGCGAAATGTTTTATTTAATTTCGGGAACCGATATTGAAAAGGTTTCCAAAAAAATTAACGAGCTTTTAAAAGATTTTTCCGGAAAGCAAGAAAGGCTTTCCATTTTTCGTTTTGACGAGGATAACTTTTCAGAAGAAGATTTTAGCGGCTTGCTTGGCGCTTCGGGGTTGTTTTTCTCGCAAAGCGCCGTCGTCTCCAGGGGTCTTTTTTCCGATAAGAGGTCTGCTCCTTTCCTGTCCGAGAATTTAGGAAAGATCAAAGATTCGGAAAACATTTTTGTCTTTATTGATAAGAAATTTGAAGAAAAAGAAAAAAGCGACGCTTCCGGGTTTTGGGATTTCGGCGGCGAAGCCCCCTCGGCAGTTCCTAAGTTTGCCTATTTCGGGCCAAATCTTTTCAGAATAGCCGATGCCCTTTTTTCAGGCAGAAAGAACGAAGCGTGGATTTTATCCCAGGAAGAAATGCTAAAAGGCATGCCCGCGGAAGAAATTTTTTGGAAAATCGTTTTTAAAATCAAGATTCTTTCCGCTATAAAAAAAGGAGAAACGAAAGGCATGAATAAATACGCGTACGATAAGTCAAAAAAAGCCGCTGACCATTTTGACGTTGACCGCTTGAGGCGCATGTCTTTTTCTCTTGTTGATTTGTACCATAAAAACAACAAAGGCCTTGCTGACCTTTCTTGCGGGCTTGAGAAATTTATACTTTCTTTTTAGAAGACGTTTTTATTTAGAGGAAACTTTTTTGGCCAAGCCGGATTTTTTTCTTGCCGCCAGATTTTTCTTTATAACTCCGGTTTTTACGGCTTTGTCTATGGCTTTGTACGCTTCGGGAAGCAAATTCAACGCTTCCCCTTTTTTATCTTGAGAAAGGAGTTTTTTAATGTCTTTAATTTTTCCTTTTAACGCTTCTTTCTTTTTTCTGTTCGCGTTTTTTCTTTTTAGAGATTGCCTTAAAGCTTTTTTGGCTGATTTGGTTATTGGCATACGGCTGGTTTTTAAATGTACGCTTATCCTATCAAATATGTTAAAAATTGCAATGCTAATGTAAGATACTACTATGATTGCAAGAATTGAAGGCGAAGTTGTTTTTAAGGCGCAAAGATTCGTTGTTTTAGAAACGGCGGGCGTGGGCTACAAGATTTTTATTTCCATGGAAACGCTTTCTGGTATTCCGGCGACGGGAGAGAAATTCATTTTGTGGATTCATACTCATGTCCGCGAGGACGACATTAGTCTTTACGGATTTCTTAATTACTCGGAATTGGAATTTTTCGAACAGCTTATCCAAATATCAGGAATAGGTCCGAAAAGCGCGCTGGCTGTTTTATCCGTGGCGCCGCTCGATGTTTTGAAAAAAGCCATCGGTTCCGGAGAAATTTCATATTTGACCAAAGTTTCCGGAATCGGCAAAAAATTGGCGGAGAAAATAATATTGGAATTGAAAGACAAACTTTCCGCCTCTGGAGTTTTGATAAAAGACGGGTCTTTTGTCGAAGGAGAATACGCCGTTGAAGCGCTGAAGTCTCTCGGGTATTCGCTTAGGGAAAGCCGCGAAGCGGTGATGAAAGTTGGCCAGGATATTAAAGGAACGGAAAATATTGTAAGAGAAGCGCTGAGAAATATTAACAAAAATTGAAGCATGACGCTTGAAACATTTTTTGTTTTTCTGAAAAGATTTATTCCCCGAAAATTATTTGTTTTTTTTCAGCCGGTTTACCACCGGCTCCTCGCTTTTTTTGCCGCTTTAATTTATTGTTTTCCCTCCCGCAAGATTTTTGTCGTTGGAGTGACCGGCACAAAAGGAAAAACAACAGTGCTGGAAATAATAAACGCTATCCTGGAACAAGCCGGTTTTAAAACAGCTTTGATGTCTACTTTGCGTTTTAAAGTCGGAGATGAGGAAGAAAGAAATGAATTAAAGATGACAATGCCGGGAAGATTTTTCGTGCAAAAATTTTTACGCAAGGCGGCAAAAGGCGGCTGTGAGTATGCCCTTCTGGAAATGACATCACAGGGCGTCTCCCAGTCCAGGCATAAATTTATCGCCCTTGATTCCATGATTTTTACCAATCTGGCGGCGGAGCATATCGAATCGCACGGTTCTTTCGAAAAATACCGCGAAGCGAAAGTGGAGCTTTTTAAAGCGCTTCAGAAATCGCGGAAAAAGAAAAAGGTTTTGGTTTTAAACAAGGACGATGAAAATATAAAATATTTTCTTCCGTTCAAGGCGGAAGAGAGATGGGCTTATGGGATAGAAGGACGCGGGTTTGAAGAAAACGGTTTGGGTGAAGATTTTAAAAAACTTTATGTTTCAAAATTTATTTTGAGGGAAAACGGAATCGATTTTGAAATTGGAGAAAAAAGTTTCAGTTCAAAACTTTTAGGCGAATTCAATTTGTATAATTTATTGGCTGCGGTTTCCTTCGCCTTGTCTCAGTCCGTCGGAGAGTCCGTGATTAAAAAAGCCGTTGAAAAATTTTCAGGAGTTTCCGGCCGCGTTGAATTTATTAATGAAGGTCAGGATTTTAAAATTGTCGTCGACTACGCGCATACCCCGGACTCTCTTCAAAAGCTTTATGAAGTTTTTCAGGCCTCGCGCCGCATTTGTGTTTTGGGTGCCACCGGCGGCGGCCGCGACAAATGGAAAAGAATTGAATTCGGCCGTATCGCTGCCGCTAATTGCGATGAAATAATACTTACAAACGAAGATCCTTATGATGAAAACCCGGCGGAAATAATAAGCAACATTGCCATGGGAATAGAATCTCCTTTTAAATACAAAATAATGGCCGATCGCAGGGATGCCATCCGGGAAGCGCTTCGTACGGCTAAAAAAGGCGACACAGTTTTGATTACCGGAAAAGGAACCGACCCTTTCATAATGGGACCTAATGGGTCTAAAATTCGTTGGGACGACAGGGATGTGGCAAGAGAAGAAATCGGGAAAATTTTGAATTCTAAACAGGAATAATATTGAGTCAAACCTGTCTGTTGCGCGGTTTCATGGCAGTTTTATTTTTAAAAACAAGAAATGCCCGAGCTTCCGGAAGTCCAGACAATAATAAATGATCTCAGAAAAGTTTTACCCGGATTAAAAATTTTCGGTGTTTGGACCGATTTTCCGAAAATGATTAAACATCCGGCAAGCTCCTTTCTTTTCGAGAAAAAATTAATTCGAAGTAAATTTCTAAAAGTTGAACGGCGCGGAAAAAATATTTTATTTTATCTTTCCGGCGGAAAAACTTTGCTTATTCATCAAAAAATGACCGGCCATTTGATGTATGGGAAATGGCGGATGGAAAAGAATAAGTGGTTAAGCGTTGATAAAGGGCCTTTGCTGGAAGATCCTCAAAATCGATTTATACATCTTGTTTTTGAATTATCGAATAAAAAACAGCTTGCCCTTTCCGATGTCAGAAAATTCTCCAAGGTTTTGATATGGAAAACCAGCGACCTTGAAAATTTAAAAGACATAAAAAATATCGGAGTTGATCCTGTCTCTGCGGATTTTACCATAAAAACTCTTGAAAAAATTTTTAAAAATAAAAAAGGAAAGATAAGAGACGTTTTAATGAATCAAGAAATAATCTCGGGAATTGGAAATATTTACGCGAGTGAAATTTTATGGGAGGCCGGGTTGCACCCGTTTTGCGAAGTTTCAAGATTCAACAAAAAAGATTTTGTGAAACTGCGCGCTTCCATTAAAAAAATTTTAAACCAGGCCATAAAATCGCGGGGAGATTCCATTATAGATTATCGCGATCTTTACGGCAGAAAAGGAGGATATCAGCACAAACATAAAGCGTATCAAATGGAAGGCAAAAAATGCGCGAAAAAAGACGGCGGCATCATCAAAAGAATAAAGGTCAAAGGCCGTTCCGCGTTTTATTGCCCCGTGCATCAAAAATTATAAATTACTGTGGTATTATAAAATTATGGAAATCGGAAGCAGCCAAGGACCGGAAAAAGACCTGAAAGTTGTCTTAGTTTTTCTTTTGGGTTTGTTTTTGGTTTGGTACGCTTTGGGCGGACCTAAAAACATTCCTTTTCCAAAAGACCTTTTTGTGGACAAGACTCCCTTGGATGAAAATTATGGGTCTTCCTCTTCCGAGGCGAGCGGAACAAACGGCGTTTTGGCTTCCGGAGATAAAATAAGCATAAGCGTTTCGGGTGCCCGGGAGGCGAAGCCCCAAAGAGAATACATAGAAATAAAAGCTTCAAGCGGAAATAAAAATTCGATAGACATAACCGGATGGATTCTTGTGGGAAAAACCGGACTCGATTTAAAAATACCGCAAGCGGTCAATCTTGTCGTTGCCGGTTCTGAAAATTATAAAACTGACGTTGTTTTGAAGCCCGGAGAAAAAGCCGTTATCAATACAGGAAGAAGCCCGATAGGATACAGTTTCAGGGTAAATAAATGTTCGGGCTATTTAAGCCAAGCGAATCTTTTTTATCCTTCTGTTTCAAAAAAATGCCCTTATCCCAAAGACGAAGATTGGCCGGCCGGCCTTTCGGACGCTTGCCGCGATTTTATAAAAACAATTTCCTCGTGCAGGGTAAACGTTTCGGTTCCAGTAAAGCTTGGCGATGAGTGCGCGTCGGCGATTTCGGAAAAACTTAATTACAATAAATGCGTTTCAACTCATAAAAACGACGAGAATTTTTATCAATCCGAATGGAGGGTTTACATGGATAGAGAGGAAGAGCTTTGGAAGAAAACCAGCGAGAGAATTATTTTAAAAGACAGAAACGGCAATATAGTTATTACTTCGGCGTATTAGTTTTCTAAAATTTTAAAAAGTATTATTCCTGCGGCGACCGCCACGTTCAGAGATTCTTTTCCGCGGCGTTGCCTGAGGCTCCGATTTTTAGGATGACCGGCTTGCCGAACCATCTTCCCTTTTACCGGTATTTCTATTACGGCGTCGCATTTTTTAAGAATTTGTTCCGAGAGTCCGCGAACTTCGTTTCCCAAAATTAAAGCGGCGGGAAATTTTATTCTGTCCGCGCGGACAGAACCGAATTCTCTGTAATCAATAGAATTTTTACTTTGTTCAACGGCGGAGACAAAAACTCCGTTGTTTTTTAATTTTATTATTAATCTCCCGATGTTTTTTTGTTTTTCCCAGGCAACGTATTTTTCCGCGCCGAGCGCGGTTTTGACGATTTCTTTCCGGGTCTTTCCGAAAATATCCAAAGGAGCCGGAGTATAGCCGGTAAGATACATTTTTGATACTCCGGCAGTATCGGCGGTTCTGAAAATAGACCCGACATTATGAAGCGACCGGATGTTGTGAAGGATGAGAAAGATTTTTTTCATCTTACTTGCCGATGCCCCGTGAGGGATTCGAACCCCCGACCATCTCCTTAAGAGGGAGTTGCTCTACCAACTGAGCTAACGGGGCAAGTTTTAATCATGTATGCCTGTCCGCGACCGAACATGCGCAAAAAGAAAAAGGTTTTATCACCGGTTCAAGACCGTGGCCTTTTACCATGCCTATTACTCCTTCCACAAAATCCTTTGTCGGTCCATTCTGTCCTACGTCTATGTGCACGGTTATCTGGTTGTTTACTCCGCCAGGCGGCGCGGATCCGTCTGCGGAGACCGGCCAGAAAAATTCTTCTCCAAGGGTTTCTTTAAGCCGGCTTTTCAGTTCTTGCGTTAATGTTATTGAAAGCATCGCTTCCTTGTAAATTCTTTCCTGTAAAGTGTGGCAAAAAATTCTTCCTGTTTTCGTCCAAAAATATCTGCCTCCGTTCCCTACCCGTAAAACCGTTATCGCCGTAACAAAAAAAGTGTTTTTTATTCCGGGAGAATCCGAACCAACGGTTACCTGATAACGGTCAGCCGGTTTTTCATTTACATACGATTTTATTTCCTCGATGACTTCGTCGAATCCTATCCGTTTTTTTATGGTGCTGTTGTAGAATTTCGTTTCCATCCCTGTTTTTACAATGGTAAGTCAAAAGAAAAAATTCCCGGGCCTGAAACTAAAATTGATAAAGCCGCCGCCAGCACAAGAAAATCAAAATCCCAACCGCCGATAAATCCCGCCCCTCTTTTTATTTTTACAATCATAAAAAGAGTTATTAAGACAGCGAGGACGCAGGCTATTTGCGTAAAAATTCCTAACGCGAACATTGTGGCGGAAGCGATTTCCAGAAGACCCGTCAAATAAACCCATAATTTTTCGCGTTTAAATCCTGCCGCTTTAAAAACATTGGCTGTTTGTACGAATTCCGTAAGGATTTTAGCGCGGCCGGTTCCGAAAAACATCACTGCAAGCGCCAATCTTAAAAAAAGAGGCGACAACTCCTGGTATTTTAGGAGTTCCGGAAAAACGCTTAGCATGTTTTTACTTTAGTTTTAAGAGAGTTTTTTTTCAAGATGCCTGTGTTGCTGGCAGACTTTTTTTATTTTTTCCGTTTCTTCCTCAAAAGGCAGAAACAGACCGCGGATGCGGTTCTTTTCTTTTCTTATATTTATTCTCGCGCTTTTGGGCAGTTTTTTCATACGGGGAATAATAGCATTATCCACGCCGGTTGGATACGTCTGGTTGGAGGTTCGGATTATACATAGTATAATTAACAATCATAAGCTTTCATGAAATTGTTTTCTAAATTTTTTCCGCTCCCCCATTATCTGCGCGTGCCGGTAGTCGGTCTTGATATTTCCGACAGAAGCATCAAATATGCGGAATTGGATAGCCGCGGCGGGTTGCTTGCGCTTAAAAAGTTCGGGAAGAAAACAATAGAAAAAGGCATAATAGAAAAAGGCGTTATTTTGGATAAAGTAAAACTTGTTGAACAGCTGAAAAACGTGGCGCGGGATCTGGACAATAAAAATACGGCCATTGCTCTCCCCGAAGAAAAAGCGTTTTTGAAACTGATACACCTTCCTTTTATCGAAGACAGCCAAGTCAGGGGGAGCGTTGAAGTCCAGATTGAAGAAATAGTCCCCCTTCCTTCAAGCGAAGTTGTTTTTGATTTTGAAATAATAGGGCGTTTCCCGGAAAAAAATCGTCTGGATGTCGTGTTAAGTGTTTTTCCTTCCAAGATTGCCGAAGACTATGCCGAAGTTTTGGACGAAGCGGACCTTTCTCCTTTTGCGTTTGAGGTGGAAAGCCAATCGGTTTTTCGCTCTTTGGTCAGCGCTCTTGATGGCAAAGCGACAATGGTTATTGATTTTGGCAAAACAAGAACGAGTTTTTTTGTCGGAGAAAACGGATGCGTTAAATTCTGCTCAACGGTGGCGGTCGCAGGGGAAAGCATGGACAGCGCTCTTTCCAAGGCCATGAACATAAATGTCTTTGAAGCCGAGAAAGAAAAAAAGAATATAGTCTTCAGGGCTAACGGAGAAAGTGCGGCGTTGTCCGCGGTTTTGCCTGCAATTTCGGTTTTAAAGGACGAAGCAAAAAGAGTTTTGAGTTATTGGCAGACTCACGCTTCCGACCAGGGTTTTGAAAATATTGACATAGAAAAAATTCTTCTTTGCGGAGGAGACGCAAATATGCCCGGACTTACGGATTATTTTTCTCATGAGCTAAAACGAACGGTAGAAAACGGCAATCCGTGGATCAATATAACTTCACTTAAGGAGTATGTTCCCGAGATGGAAAGAAGAGAATCTCTTTTGTACGCGACGGCGCTGGGGCTTTCCTTGAGGTCTTTTTACCATGATTAATCTTCTCCCTGTTTCCTGCAAAAAAAAGGCGGAGCGCGAAATTTTAAGGCGTTTTATCGTGGTTTTTGGCTTGGGCCTGGCTTTTCTTTTTTTCGTTGAAGCCGCCGCGGCGTTCGTTCTTTATTTTACTTCCGATGTTTATCTTAAAAATTTTCAGCAGCAGATGGCTTCCACTGAAAATTTGGCGAAAATGAAAAATTTGGTCGTGCTGGAGGAAAACGTCGGAGAATTGAATGAATTTTTAAAAAGTTTTTCTTCGGAAGCGCCGGATGCGGAAAAAATTTCAAAAGAAATTTCTATTATTGCGAAATTTTTACCTTCTTCCCTTAAAATCAAATCTTTTTCTTTTGAGCCGGCAAAAGACGGAGCCTCTATTTCTAAAGTGAATCTTACCGGTTTTGCCGGAAGCCGCGATGATTTGCTTGATTTCACCGGTGATTTAAGAAGAAGCGGCGAATTTGAATCAATTCAATCTCCTGTGTCCAATATTCTGACGGAAAAAGAATTTGATTTTTTAATTGAAATAGTCCTTAAAAATTAAAATGGGAAAAGGAAGAAAAAAATTCATAATAAGCCTGGCTTTAATAGCGCTATTGAATATGGCGCTGGTTTCCGCAATTTATTTTTTGCTTTCCGCCGAGTATAAGAAAAAAGCAAAAGTTGACGAGCTTAAAACAAGTATTTTGATAAACGAAAAAAGGATAGAAAATACAAAACGCCTTGAGGACCAGCTTGCTGAAGCGAAAGAAGAGAAGGAAAAAATAGAATCCGTCTTTTTGGACAAAGATAATCTGATAAAATTTATACAAGAGCTCGAATCTTTGGCAAAAATCGCGAATGTCGACATGGAAATGAAATCCGTTGAAATGGGCTTTGGCTCCGTGGGCGCAAAACCGTTTTTCAGTTTTACCGCCGCGGGAGATTTTTCCGATATCTATCGATTTCTTGTTTTAATCGAAAACGATCCTTACCAGATAAAAATAAGCAGGCTTCAGCTGCAAAATTTGGTTGAAGGTAAAAAATGGGAAGCCGGTTTTTCCGTGCGGCTTTTAAGTTTTAAATAAAAATGGGAATAAAATTTAAAAATTTGCTGAAAATAAAGAAACCCAGGATTGGAAGAGGGCTGACGTGGCGTCTGGGGCTCATTGCTTTTTTCTTCTTCTTCGTTGTAATATTTGTTTTGAATTTGCGTTTTTTGGGAAGACTTCAAGAAAGCCTGAATATTGTCGCGGAAGAAAAGGATTTTTCCATTGAGTCGGTGGAGTTTGACCTTTTGACAAAGATATCAGAAAATATGGTTGAAAAAGAATCCGCTTTTGAAAAATATAAGCAGGAAGTTCCAAACATAAACGATCCTTCTATTTAATTAAAGTTTTTAAATAATCAAGCCCCCGTAGTTCAACGGATAGAACGGCTCCCTTCTAAGGAGCAGATCTAGGTTCGATTCCTGGTGGGGGCACCAGTATCAAACTTTCAGGAATTTAGTAGAAACAAAGAAGAAAAAAAGTATTTTTGAATTTAAAAAACTGCGCGCGGTTAGCTCAGTGGCAGAGCAACGCTTTTACACAGCGAAGGCCGGGGGTTCAAATCCCTCACCGCGCAATGAGCGAAGCGAACGGAGCGGTGAAAGAAAAGCAAACTGCTTTGCTTTTCGCCGGGATTTGAAGGCCGGAGTTATGCCGAGCAAAGCGAGGCAAACGAGGCGGGGCCGAAAAATCCGCCAATGGCGGATATTTGTGGCAAAATCCCTCACCGCGCAATGAGCGAAGCGAACGGAGCGGTGAAAGAAAAGCAAACTGCTTTGCTTTTCGCCGGGATTTGAAGGCCGGAGTTATGCCGAGCAAAGCGAGGCAAACGAGGCGGGGCCGAAAAATCCGCCAATGGCGGATATTTGTGGCAAAATCCCTCACCGCGCAATGAGCGAAGCGAACGGAGCGGTGAAAGAAAAGCAAACTGCTTTTTATTTTGGCAAAAATTTGAGATAATCAAAAAATGGACGAATTAAAACAATTGCTTCAGCGCAACCTTGAAGTTTCCGAGGAATCCCTTAATATATTGAAAAAAATGCACCATAGCCAGCAAATCGGCAGGGTGCTTCGTTTTTTGAAATGGACGCTCATAATAATAATATCGCTTGGCGCTTACTACTATATCCAGCCGTTCGTATCTACTTTTTGGGACACCTTCGTAAAAATTCAATCAGATATTTCTGCTTTGAGCGGTACTGGAGAAACGCAGCCGAAAAGCGAGCCGTCTGATTTGATTCAAAATATACAGAAGCTTTTTGGCAGGCAGGTAGAGAATAATTAAAGTTTAATATTGCCGAGGTAGCTCAGTGGTAGAGCATTTCTCTGAAAAAGAAAGGGTCGGTGGTTCGATTCCACTCCTCGGCATCATACTTAGAAAAGGTCAGACTGGATGTTTTGTTCTAATCTTGCCCGAAGGCTTAGAAGAAAAATCTCTATATTGATTGTTTGGGAAATTCCAAAGAATTTCTGTTTTTATTTTTGGTTCTTGATTTTTCCCTCTGTTTTATTGTATTTTTGCCGGAGACGGTTATTGACAGTTTGGATTGATTTGCGTTTTGGAACTTTGAAAACCAAAAAGGAGGCAAAAGGATGGAAGAAAAACAAGGACTGTCTTCAAGAGAACTTCTTGAAAGCGTGTATAACGCCCTTAAAGAGGGATGCAGAGAAATTCAATTTTCATCAAGAGCGATGGCTGAAATCGCCGATGACTCGGATTGGCATAGATCGCGGACCGGCTATACCGGTTATGAGTCCGCCGCGCTTTTTAATGCCGGCGGGAAAAAATGGGCCGTGGCTTTTGGAATTAAATGCGGAAGTTATCCGGCAGACCCCTATAATTGCGATATCGCCGCGGTGGAACTTACCGGTGGCGGAAATACCAATAAGGAAATTGCGGCGGAAGTCCAATCCGCCCTCAGAAGAAACAGTTATTTCCGCGATTCCCTTGTCTACGCGATGGCAGACGGTCAGCTTAAGGTAAAAAAAGACGGACGTTTTAGCAAGAAGACGCTTGAACTTTTAGGTCCAAAAGTTCAAGAATTTGTGGCAAAGGACGTTAGGATTGATCCGAATTATCTAACAATGGATTTACGCCCGGTGGTAAAATCCGCTGTTCGGTATAAGCCTGAATTTGTTGCTTTTCTTCGGGATACGTTTCGAACACTTCTTTCATCTTGAAATAATATCTTGAATTAGCTCTTTTTAGTTCTTTCCCCCTACTTTTGTCCATAACGAAAAACACCTTCATTAAAATGAAGGTGTTTTTGTCTGTAGTTTATTTTATTCAAGCTTGCCCATGTTTTTAGCCTGCAACCATGCCAATTCAAAAATTTTTTTCATCGCGTCGGCAATCTCTCCGGACTCTATAATAATTCCAAGTTTCTCTCTCCAAGAAGCAATCATAATTTTATTGTCGTAGATATCTATTTCAGGCGAAAAATTATATTTATCAACGGGGACCAAAGCCAAATCACGAGCTTCTTCTTTCCCCAGTTTCATGCGTTCGCGGGCAAGCGGCGTATCCGGAGCAATTCCTCGGGCAAAAATCCCTTTTTTGGCTCGACGTTTATAATAATCCGGGAAATAATTGGGCAGAGTTTTGTGCATATCGTCAAAAGTCGCGTACGCGACAATTGATTTAGAAGCGGTAAGAGTGTCTTCGTAAACTTGCTTTAGCCCTTCAATTCCTTCATAAAAACGTACCTTTGGCCGATCTCCTATATTGTATGTTGTCATAAGCTCCGGAAGTATTTTGTTAACTTCGTCGGCAATAAATTTTTGTTTTCTTGCTTTATTGTTCAGAAAGTTCACTAATTTTTCCGGAGACTCCGCCATATATTCTTGTTTGGGTTCTTTGCCCGAAATGCCGACTAGCCCTTTATTGGCCAAGCCGTCAAGAATCACATATCCTGTTGTTCTGTTGATTCCGGCTTTTCGCGAAATTTCCGAAACTTTTCCTCTCCCAATTTCCAAAAGAGCCAGAAAAACAGATATTTCTTTGTCTAAGAAACCCGCTTGCTTTAGCAGACTCCCTACTTTAATTATTTGTTCTTTGATCATAAAAACATTTTAGTAAATGGTTTAAATTGTGTCAATAGTTTATAACAATATTTACAAAATATGCTTATCTCCCTGTATTTATTAGCCTGTAAAATATTAAATTGATTATTTATATTGACAAATTATTCTTACGTGCTATCTTTCATGGCAGAACAGGTTCGCCGTACGTTGAAAATAGAGGAAAAACAGAAGGAGGATTAAAAACAAATTTGGATAGAAAAAGATGGCGGTTTTGGTTGCTTTTTAAACTAGCTGTTAGAAAGGAGAAGAAAAAATGGGAAAGCCGATTTTTAGCATCAAGGAAATTTCTGATTTGTTTCTGCCTTACATTCTAGCTGGGGAATTGCCTTCAAGAAAAACTTTTGGCAATAATTTTATTAACGGAGTAAAACATTGGTGGTTCCCCAAGGCGGATATCCAGGAAAGTTATGCTTCCGACCGTTTGAAAATTTTGGATCTTGAATTTGGCGACATCTGCGGTTTGCGTTGCGAATATTGTTTTAGGGCCGATGACGAGAGAGACATAAGTTTGTCCAAGAACCTTACTTTGGATGAATGGAAAAATCTGATAGACCAAGCGTTTCTTATGGGAGTTGAAGCAGTGAAGCTTATAGGCGCCGGAGAATTTTTTGAAGACGGAAGATTTATGGACGCTTTCAGATATTTAACCGAAAAAGGGATAAAGGCGGTGCTGTTTACGGCCGGATATGTATTGGCTGATGAAAAAAAGACTATAAAACTGCACGGAATGACCCCGGACGAAATAATTGATTATCTTTATAAAAATGGCCATTCGGTTTTTATCAAAGGCGATAGTTTCAAACCTGAAGTTATGGATGCCATGGTGCACAGAAAAAATTTCAGCGACAAGAGAAATATAGTATTAAAGAAATTGCTGGAAAGAGGTTTTACTGATGAAAGCCCCACCAGGCTCGGGCTTGAAGTGCAAGCCAATATCCATAATTTTACCGAACTTTTGGATATTGATAAATTGAAATATTACCTGAACATTTATTCCGATATGGTAACTTCAATGCCTTGCGGTATCTTTAACCTAAGAAAAGAAACCGGCCGGTCAATAGATTTGTCGTTAGATCAAAAATTCGAATTGTATAAAGCCATTTACCGGCAAAATATTGATTTTGACATTCCTTTTGGCGGCATCTTCCCCTTTATCGGAGGTCTAAAATGCAGCCAGCTGGGGAATGGTCTTTACATCAATGTTAAAGGAGATGTTTATGCCTGTCCCGGGTGCTTTGAAAAGCTGGGAAATATTAAGGGAGGAAACGATACTTTAAAAACCGTGTGGAATTCTCATCAGGAGAGAGCGGTGTTTCAAAAAGACGATTATATTTGTCCTCCCAGAGAAAATGCCGGTATTACTCCGACTTTTTTATACGAGGAAATAGCCAGAAATATTTCGGAGCGGTCCGGACGCGGAAAAGATTAAAACCAAAAGGCAGAAATTATTTCAATTTCTGCCTTTCACTATTTTTATACGATTTATTTTATCCGTGTTTTATCTTCAGTTTTTGCACCTTGTCGCGGTCTATTTTTGGCAGGCGGACAATAAGCACGCCGTCTTTTGTAGAAGCTTCCGCGGCATCGGCATCCACTTCTTGCGGGAGAAGTATTGAGCGGGAAAAACTTCCCCAGTAAAGTTCTTTGTAATAATAATTTTCTTCTGTCACTTCCCTTGCTTGCTGCCTTTTCCCCCGGACCGTTATCATGTCTTTTGTCACCGAAATATCCAAATCCTCTGGTTTTACTCCTGCGATCATGGCTTCTATCACGATTTCATTCGGTTTTTGATACATGTCAACCGTAAGTTGTCCCTCTTCGGAGTCTCCGCTCATCCAGTCGTCTTCTTTCGCGACAGCTTTGTTTTTGCGCTCGAATTTCCCCAGCTCTTCGGCGTCGTCGGAATAATTTCCGGTGAGTCTGTCAAAAAAAGATCTTTTGTTCATGTTCATAATTTTACTCAAGAGTTGTCGGTGTTTGCGCCGACCTTTTTAATTTTTTAACTTTTTCAAAAATATAGAGAAGAAAAATGACCATCAGCCAAAGAGGAAAGAAAATCTGAAAAATATGTTCTCCGTTTGTCTTTATTATAAAATAATTGAAAAACGTGTGCAACAGTGTTGCCAACATAAGCCCGCCAAAAATATTTCTGCCTAGCTTTTCTTTGTGAAAAAAGGAAAAAGCTATGCTTGCGCCGATACAGGATGAGCTTAAAACGTGCAAAAGTGTGGCTCCCGCGAATCTTAAATTGCTTGTTACTACTCCGGCTAAAAATCCGTAATGACCCACGACCTCCGTCAAAAAAATTACATTTTCAAAGGCGGCAAAACCAAGAGCCGCCGTGATGAGATAAATGATGGCGTCAATCGGTTCGTCGAAATCTTTTCTTTCAAACGCCACCTTGCGTGCCGCCAGGTACTTTGTGAGTTCTTCCGCGAGCGCCCACATGAATAAAAGGGCGAACCCTCCCCAAAGGTTTTCAATCGCCATTTTTTTGAACGCCCAATTGGTGATTTGTTCAATCGGAAGAGCCAAAGCCACTACCCCCATTCCGGCCAAAAAGGTGAGTATTAGAAGTCGTCGCGGTTCCGGATGGAGCCGGTCTTCTTTTAGCCAAAACCAAAGCCATAAAAGGGCGGGCATTATGCCTCCCGTCATCGCAAAAAATAATTCGTTGAAATTCATAAATTTTTATTCGGGCCACTCTTCCACTATTAACATTTTTCTTTTCGCGTCCGGCATGTTTGACCAAATTTCTTCCGTGATATGCGGCAGAAAAGGATGCAAAAGTTTAAGAGATGAAGTAAGGGTATAAATTAATATTTTTGCCGTGCTGTTTTTTAATTTAGCGTCTTCCATTTGTTTTTTTGATGATTCAACGTATTTGTCGCAGAAATCATGCCAGAAAAATTCATAAAGATCGCGAAGCGCGTATCCGAATCTGTATTTTTCAATATTTTTATCCGTAGTTTTTATGATATTTTCCAGTTTTTTTAAAATCGTTTTGTCTTCTTTCGTCAAACCTTGGATTTTTCCTTTTGTTTTCACTTCGGCGGTTTGCTGTAAAACAAACCGGCTTGCGTTCCATATTTTATTTAGAAACTTTTTGCCGGCCAAAACCGATTCTTCCGACCAGTGCATATCTTGTCCTGCCATATCTTGCCAGATAAGCCCGAACCTTGTCGCGTCCGCCCCGTATTTTTCCACGTAATTCATCGGGTCTATGCCGGTGCCCAGGGATTTTGACATTCTTTTTCCGTCTTTTGTGAGTATTGTCGGGTGGATAATGACGTCTTTGAAAGGCTCTTTTTTTTCAAATTCAATTCCCGAAAAAACCATGCGTCCTACCCATAAGTTTATTATATCGCGCGCGGTTGAAAGCACATTGGCGGGATAAAAGGTTTTTAAATCTTTTTCGCTCATCGTGGCGAACGGCCATAGCGCGGACGAAAACCATGTATCTAAAACATCTTCGGAGTTTTCAATCGGAATTTGGTGCCCCCACCAAAGCTGCCGCGATATGCACCAATCTTTGATATTTTTAAGCCAGTCCAGATAAACTTTTTCCCAGCGTTTCGGGTGGAATTTTACTTTGCCGCTTTTTACGGCCTTTGCCGCTTTTGCCGCCAGTTCGCCCATTTTCAGAAACCATTGAAGGCTTGGAATATTTTCAACCGTGCTTCCGCATCTGTAGCATACCGCTTTGTTGTGCGTGTAGTCTTCAATTTTTTCAATAAGTCTTTCCGCTTCCAGTTCCTGAACGATTTTTTCTCTCGCCTCTTTTACGGTGAGTCCGTCGTATTTTGCGGCCTCTGTTTTTTTGAGTTCTTCGTCCAAAACCATTTTCCCGTTTTCTCCTATGGCTTTTGAAACAGGAAGATTATTTCTTTCTCCTATCTCCGCGTCTATTATGCTGTGGGCTGGCGTGACTTTTACCGCGCCTGTCCCGAATTCTTGTTCAATAATTCTGTCGCTGATTATGGGAATTTCTTTTTCAACAATCGGGAGTATCGCTTTTTTACCTATAAAATTTTTGTAGCGAGCGTCCTTTGGGTTTACCGCTACGGCTGTATCGGCAAGCATAGTTTCGGGCCGCGTTGTCGCGACCACGACGAAGTCGCGGCCGCCCTGAGCTTGTCGAAGGGTTTCATTATTTTTTATGGGATATTTTATATACCAAAGTTTCGTTTGCTCTTCTTTATATTCAAGTTCCAAGTCGGACAAACTCGTGCGGCATTTCGGACACCAGTTTATTACCCGTTCGGCGCGGTATATCCATCCTTTTTTGTGGTAATGAAGAAAAGCTTTTTTTACCCATTCCTGGTAATCTTTGTCCATGGTAAAACGCGTTCGCGACCAATCGCACGAACTTCCCAGCTTTTTGAGCTGGTTTAAAATAGTATTTCCGTACTGTTCTTTCCACTCCCAGATTTTTTCCAGAAATTTTTCGCGCCCCAAATCGTGGCGAGTTTTGTTTTCGGTTTTTAAAAGATTTTTTTCAACCACATTTTGAGTGGCGATTCCCGCGTGGTCTGTTCCGGGTAGCCACAAGGTTTTATAACCCTGCATTCGTTTTTTGCGTGTAATGATGTCCTGTATGGTGGCGTTTAACGCGTGCCCCATGTGTAAAGAGCCGGTAATGTTTGGAGGAGGAATTACAATAGTAAAAGGCTTCGCTTTTTTCGGCAATTTTAATTTATCGGGATTAAAATATCCCGATTTTTCCCATTTTTCGTAAATTTTTTGTTCTATTTCTTTCGGGTCGTAAGGCTTGTTAAAATCGCTTGCCATAAAGGATATATTAACCAATTTTTTGTTTTTTGGGAAAGATTTAAGATAGTTTTAAATTTCCGTTTGCTTGAATTTTAAGGAATTTTTTCGAGCCGGGGTCCGTTCCTTTGCCGCGTTCGGCGTACCCTGCGAGCGCTATCATCGCGGCATTATCACCCGTGAATTTTATTTCCGGAATTAAAAGTTTTATTTGATTGTCGATTATCGGTTTCTGGCTGGCGAGCCGCTTTCGTAATTCGCTGTTTGCCGCTACTCCGCCGCCCAAAATTATGGTTTCCGCTTTGTTTTCTTTTGCTGCGCGCAGTGTTTTTGCGATTAACACTTCAACGGCCGCGTTTTGAAATTCATAAGCAGCCGAGATTTTTATTTCCTCCGTAATTTTCGGAAATTCTTTAAGTTTGTAAAGAAGAGAGGTTTTAAGTCCGGAAAAAGAAAAATCAAAATCTTTTGAATTGAGCATGGGCCGCGGCAAGTTTATTTTTGGAATTTGGAAATTGGAATTTGGAAATTTTCCCGCGGCCGCGGCGATGGCCGGGCCTCCCGGGTAACCTAATTCGAGCATTTTTGCCGCCTTGTCAAAAGCTTCTCCTGCCGCGTCGTCGCGCGTCTGGCCGAGTAATTTGTATTTTAGCCATTCTTTTATTAAAACAATCTCCGTGTGTCCTCCGCTCACAAGAAGCGCTACCGCCGGAAATTTTATTTTTGGAAACCGGAAATTGATAATTGGTGATTTTTTTTCCGTTTTTCCTTGAAGAAAAGCCGAAAAGAAGTGTCCTTCCATGTGGTTTATCGGAATAATCGGTTTGTTCCACGCGAAAGAAAGCGCTTTGGCGAAATTTATTCCTACCCATAAAGCCGGTTCAAGCCCCGGACCATGAGTTATCGCTATCGCGTCAATTTTTGGCGTTCCGTATTTTTTTAGAAACGGCAGAGTCTTTTTCAGTAAAACATCTTCTCTTTTTAAAATATCGTTTGGTTCATTCTCTCTTTTTATTTTTTGATTTCGGCTTTTTAACAAACCCGCTTCTTTTAAAGCTTTAACTAAAACCGGCACTAAATTTTTTTGGTGTTCTCTTTTTGCCAGTGTCGGCACTACCCCGCCCCATTTTGCGTGTATTTTAATTTGCGAGGAAATTATGTTTGAAAGAATTTTAAAACGGGCATTTGGAAAAATTCCGGTTGCCTCTACGACGCTTATCGCCGTTTCATCGCAAGACGTTTCTATCGCAAGAATACGCATAAAGTTATTTATATCTTGTTTTTTGGAAAAATAAAACGGCGGACAGAGTATGTTTTCTGTCCGCCGGGGTCTGGCCGCCGAAAGCGGTTCTCGGTTTTAGTCTTCCTCAAAACAGGCGGTTCTGGCCTGGACCAGCGCTCCGCTGAATCTGACCAGAAAATCTTCCATTTGCGCCGGAGAAAGGGCTGGCATTTTTTCAACTTCCGAAAGAATTTTTTCCAAGGCGCCAATCTCCTGCCCGTGGTAGTGAGCTTGATTCCAAGAGCTTCTGTTTTTTCCCGCCATCTCCGGGCTGATTGGAAATTTTTTGTCTCGGATTTGCTCGTCCAGCGCGTTTAAGATGAGCAATAGCCCGTTTAATTCTTTTAAAAAAAGTTCGCGCCTTTCGGTGTTATTTGCGCTGCCGTCAGACTTGTCCTCAAAAAGCCCCATGTAAACTCCTAAAGCCGGAAGAATTCCGCCTCTATAATTTGTGTCTGCCGCCAGAATCCAAAGCCGTATCATTTTTTCGGCTTGGTTAAGATTTTTGGCTTCTGTTATAAAAGCCAAGACCGGCAGGTCTGTTTTTACCCTTTTGCCGCTGTCTAAGGCGGCAAAATAGACCTGTTCGGTTTGCTCCCAGTTTATTACCCCGCTAAAACACGGGGATCCTCCGAAAAACAAAATCATTATCGCCGCGGCGCAAATAAATATTTTTTTCATTCCCTCTCCCTCCTTTTTGTTTTGCGAAAAATAAAAATATAAAGAGCAGAGCCTTTTTACCCGAGTTTATTCTACCACGAGTTTTGTTTTTTGCAACCCCTTTAGTTTCTTTTAGATATGTTCTTGTACGAGCGTGTGTATTCGTATAAAACAGACCAGAATGCTCCTCCGCAAAAAGCGCCGAGTATTTCTTCGAGAGGAACACCAAGAAGTTTGAAGTTATTGAAAATCTGATTGGAATAAAAACGCGAAATAAAATCGTTAAAAAACGCATTTAATAGCGAGAAAAGAAAAAAATAAAAAACCCCGAAAATAATACCCGCGACGGCCATTTGTTTTATTAAATCTTTACGCAGAAAGCCGGTCAAAACGGAACCGCAGACAAAAGCCGCTAAAAGATTAAGCATGGGTTTTTGCGGGGTGAAAAATTCAGCGGCCAAAAACACCAAAACAAAAAGAAAGAACGGCGCGAGGTGAAGTTTTTTGCTTTCTTTTCCCGGGGCTTTTTTCAAACCCTTCTTTCCGATAAATTCGTAAACAACGGCCGCGATTCCGGCGATTGAAAAGGCGTAAATAAATCCTTCAACGCCGAAACCGTATTGCCGCATTAAATTGAAAAGAGATTCGGGGTACCAATAATGAGGGACAAAAAATAATTCTATAGCTCCGAACGGCATGCCTATGAAACTTGCCCAGAGCATCTCGCGTCGCAAATCTTTCCGCAATAAAAATAAAATCAGCCAGAAAAACAAAAAAATCAGAGAGCCTGTTAAATATGCGTATTGGTATGGGATAAATAATTCCATTTTAAAGCTCGTATCAGAAATTATTGGTACGGAGGAGGTGAGATTCGAACTCACGAGGCCCTTTCGAGCCTACCGCTTTTCGAGAGCGGCCCGTTCAACCACTTTGGTACTCCTCCAGAAAAATTAAAAAGTTTATTAATAGCCCCTAGGGGAGTCGGTCACAGCTCTTTTGCTTCGCTTGTAGCCCCTAGGGGAGTCGAACCCCTGTTGCCACATTGAAAGCGTGGCGTCCTAACCGCTAGACGAAGGGGCCATCCTTCGGTTTCGCAAAAACAATAATAACCTAATTTATTTTGGAAATCAAACTTTTTCCTGTCATTTCAGGAGGCGTTTGCAGTCCTAAAAGTTCAAGAATTGTCGGAGCGACGTCGGCTATAACTCCGGTCGCTTCTTGGTATTTATGCGAAATTTCCTGCGATGTAAGCGCCGTCTGCTTTTTAAATTTATCTCCTACTATATAAATCGGCACAGGATTGGCCGTGTGATTCGTTCTTTTTTCTCCTGTCAGTTTGTAAATTTTTTCTTCTATGTTTCCGTGGTCAGCGGTTATTATCGCCGCGCCTCCAAGCTCTATAATTTTTGGAAGAATCCTGCCCACGCATTCGTCCAGAACTTCGATCGCCTTTATGCATGAATTAAAATTCCCCGTGTGTCCCACTAAATCGGTATTGGCGAAATTTATAATCATAAAATCGTATGAGCCGAGTCTTTCCAAAACGGCTTCGGTGATTTTTCCGGCGGACATCTCCGGCTGGTCATCGTAATGAGGAATTTTTAAAGAAGGGACAAGCAGTCTGTCTTCCCCGTCAAACGGCTGTTCTTGTCCTCCGTTGAAAAAGTAAGTAACATGCGCGTATTTTTCGGTTTCTGCTATGTGAAATTGTTTAAGTCCGGCAAGAGAAATCAGCTTGCTCAAGGGGTTTTCTATATGAAACGGAGGAAACGCCACTAGTGCCGGAGAATCTTCGCTGTATTGGGTCATTGTCGTGAACAAAAGATCGGCGACTTTTTTTCTCTCAAATTTATCAAACGACGTTGAAACAAACGCCGAGGTTATTTCTCTTTCGCTGTCTTCTCTGTAATTGAAAAAAATCACGGCATCTCCGTTTTTTATTTCTTCGGCGTTTTTGTTGAATCCGGGTTCGATAAATTCGTCCGTTATTCCCTTTTTGTAATTTTCTTCTATAAATGCCGAAGCGTATTCAAACGGCTGCCCCGTTTCTTCCGTAAAAAGTTTGTATGTTTTTTCGATACGGTCCCATTTGCTGTCGCGGTCCAGAGCGAAATATCTTCCTATTATGGACGCTATTTTTATATTCGGATAATTTTGTTCGAGTCTTTCTTCCAGTTGTTTGAAAAATCCGGCGGCTTCCGTTGCTGGAGAGTCTTTCCCGTCGGTAAAAAGATGAAGATATGTTTTTCCGATTTCGTTGTTTTTCGCCATGTCCAAAAGAGCGTAAAGATGCTCGGCGTAAGCGTGCACTGAGCCCGATGAAAAAAGCCCCATAAGATGCAGATTGCTTTTATTCTTTTTTACGTGGTCAACCGCCGCGACAAACGCCGGATTGGTAAAAAAGTCGCCGTCGTGTATTGAGGTGATTATTCTTGGAAGGTGATTGTAAATCGCTTTTCCGGCGCCAAGAGTAAGGTGTCCGACTTCGCTGTTCCCCGCTTCGCTCCACGGAAGCCCTACGGCGATTCCCGACGCTTGCAAAGTGGTGAACGGATACCATTTTTCTATTTCCGAAAAAACGGGATGGTTGGCAAGCTGCCATGGAGATTCCGTGGCGTGCTTGTCGTAGCCGAATCCGTCTAGAATTATTAGAACAACTGGTTTCATAAAATAATTTTAGCACAACAATAGCTTTAGCTCTAAATTTTTGACACCGAAACAAAAGTTTGGTAAATTGAAGTTATCAAATTCATAAAGACTTTGAAATTACCAATCTTTAATATCAATGCAAAACCGTTATTTATCCGCTATCTTTGGACATTTTAGCTCTACGGAATTTAGCGGCGCGCTAAAAAATCAATATGAACTTAACAACGCTATTTGGGGTGGCGCTGGCTTCGGTTGTCGTGGGTGGCGTGATTGGCTATTTTTTAAGGCATTTAATCGCTCTGCAGAGAAAAAGCTCAATAGAAGTTAAAATCAAGCAGCTCTTGGTTGACGCCAAGGCAAAAGCCCAGGAATCCGTTGAAGATGCTTCAAAAAAGGCCGAAACCATTCTTGAAAAAGCAAAAGAAGAAGAGCGGGCAGTCGCTTCGCAGGTAAGAAAACTCGAAGAACGCATCGTTCGCCGGGAAGAACTTATAGAAAAGAGGCGATCGGAACTGGAAAAAGACGCTCAAAAATTCAAACAAAAAGCCGAAGAAATAAAAGAACTTCAGGAACAGCTGAAGCTTTTGGATTTTCAGAAGAGACGGGAACTGGAAGTGGTTTCAAAAATGTCCGAAAAAGACGCGAAGGAGGAACTTCTTCAGGAAGTCGAGAAAAAATACAGCGAAGATATTCTGCTTAGGATTAAGAAATTGGAAATGCTTGGGCAGGAAAAAATGGAAAATAAAGCTCAGGAAATACTGGTTACAGCGATTCAACGGCTGGCCTCTTCCACTGCTTCGGAAATTACCACAACAGCCGTTACCATTGGTTCTGACGAATTAAAAGGAAAAATAATAGGAAAAGAAGGAAGAAATATCCGCAGTTTGGAAAGGGCGGCAGGAGTGGAAATAATTGTCGATGATACTCCAGGCTCGGTGGTTATTTCCAGTTTTGATCCGGTCCGCAGGCATGTAGCGAAAATTGCTCTTGAAAATCTTATCTCGGACGGCAGAATACAGCCGGCGCGCATAGAAGAAATGGTTGCCAAGGCTAAAGTTGAAGTTGAAAAAATGGTGAAAGACAAAGGAGAGAACGCGGCGTATGAGGTTGGAGTTTTTGATATTGAACCCCGGCTCATCGTGCTTTTGGGGCGACTTTATTTCCGTGTGAGTTATGGCCAAAATGTTTTGCAGCATTCCATTGAGACGGCTCATCTCGCGGGAATGATAGCTTCGGAAGTCGGAGCCGATGTCCCTCTCGTAAAAAAAGCCGCGCTTCTGCACGACATCGGAAAGGCCGTTGACCATGAGATTCAGGGAACTCATGTTGAAATCGGACGCCGCATCTTGCAAAAATTTAATGTTGACGAAAGAATCGTCCATGCCATGGAATCACACCACGAAGAATATCCTTATACTTCTTTTGAGGCGGTGATAATTCAGGCGGCTGACGCTATTTCTGCTTCTCGTCCGGGAGCGAGACGCGACACATTGGAAAATTACCTAAAAAGGCTTGAGGAGCTTGAAAGCATTTCCAATTCTTTTGAAGGGGTTGAAAAATCTTACGCTATTCAGGCGGGTCGTGAAATAAGGGTTTTCGTGTCTCCTGATAAAATTTCCGACCTTGAAGCCAAAAAATTGGCACGTGACATAGCGCAAAAAATTGAACAGGAAGTAAGATTCCCGGGAGAAATAAAAGTGCATATTATTCGCGAGACCAGAATAGTGGAATATGCCCGGTGATGCGCCTGTTGATATCTCTATGGCAAAATAATGGTATTTTGCCTATAATTCGTGTATATTTTAACGAGGTCGAATTTAATCGATTTTAAGTATTGACACAGAACCATGAACAAAGCATCTATTGTTGAAAACGTTGCCGCCATGACCGCCGGAAGCAAAGCGGAAGCCGAAAGAATTGTTGATGGCATTTTTGACAGCATCGTTTCCACATTGAAAAAAGGAGAAGAAGTTTCCATTGCCGGATTTGGTATTTTTGCCGTAAAAGCAAGAGCTGCTCGTCAGGCAAGAAACCCGAAGACTGGTGAGATGGTCCAAGTAGCGGCTACTAAAGTCCCGAAATTCAGGGCTTCAAAAGCGCTAAAGGACGCCGTTAAATAGTTTCTCGGCTAATTAAGGGTTTAGCCTTTTTGTAATCACACATCTTCCGGAAAGATGAATCCAGCCCCGACGCAAGGTCGGGGCTGGATTGTTTTCGGGCGAAAAAAAATTCCCCCATCATCTCGCATGGCGGGATGATGGGGGGCTACTGATTATCTGTTCAAGAGACTGGAAGTAAATTTAGTCAATGCCATTGTTTGGTTTTTCGCGATGCATTCTTTGCAAATATGGCCATTAACATTTCGTTTGCCTGTTCCGTATTCGTAAATCTCAATAGCATACGCGAAATGTCTTGTTCCTCCTTCTCCCCCGCATCCTTCTCTCTCGCAAATCGCGCATTTTGAAAGATGCTTTGTTTCGTCCTCACAAAAATCGCAGGTCTGCACTAAAACTTCCCGTAACTCTTTTCTTTCAGCCATGTCTTAGTCCCTCCTTTAGGCTTGCTTTCCGGATTTTTTCTTTGGCATAATTTTTGGAAGAAAAAATTTTAAGCATTTCATCTACAATTTCCTGAGCCGTTTCTTTGCTTCCTTCGCAAAAGGCCCATCCACTGTCAATACATGTTAAATGGCTTAAGTTTTTCTTGATTATACCGGCGATTTTTTTCTTCAGTTTTTTAATACCAGGCGGTTTATTTTTAATCAAAACCTCCTTTTCTCTCAATCTTGCCATATTGCCCTCCTTTTTTAGAGGTCAAGAATTCAAAATCTGCTTTATTCTTAACATGACAGATTTTTCCGGTCAAACGAGAATTACTTAATTTTAACTTGCAATTTCCTACATGGTGCGGGATGGGAGAATCGAACTCCCGCCCAGAGTTTGGAAAACTCTTATTCTGCCATTAAACTAATCCCGCGCGTTGTTTCATGTGAACCCCCCTAGAAGTTCAATGGAATGAACCTTTATTAATTCTTATTTATTTTGACCATGGGGACAAGCTGTGAATAAATATGGAAAAAATCTGTGTTATCTTATAATACCTTTGTTTATAGTGTCCATTAGAAATGTCCGATATACACAATTTGTTCATTACTTCCTCTTCATTTTCGTTTTTCGCAATTGCTGAACGAAGCGCGAACCTTTTTTGAACAAAATCCTGACTGATTGCCGCGCTTCGCGCGGCAGAAACTGAACGCTCGGGCGGGCAAAAAGGAAGGGGGTTGGGGGGGGAAGGAATTTTTGCCCGCCCTCGCTTTCCGACTCCGATTTTTCCGCCGCCGCCGAATTTCGTGCCAACTTAGTTGGCACGCCGCCTATATTTCAACTCTTGGTATTTCTAATAGAACTTTTCATTCTATAAAATTCCTCTTTGTTTTCCTGGGGCTCGTTTAATGAATTATAGTCAATTAATATTTCTTCTCCTCCCTTTATATCCTTTGCAGCATAATACCATTTATATTTTTTTTGAAACACATTTGGACTTTCGGAATGATTTATATACCAGCCAATTTCCATGTGTCCAAAATCATTTGGGCAAAGTAATTTTTCCCCTCGATCAACACAATATCCCCGAAGAATCACCGGAATTTTTTCTTTGCTAACTAAACGAGCTCTATCAACCTCGTCTTCAATTTGGTTTCCCCAGAGCCTCAAACGTGTGCCTTTTATAATATCATGAATCGTGAAAACACCGATACCATGCTTCGTTGGTTTTAACACAAATGAAAATTCGGTAGTTTTATTCTTCATAAGAAATTTTTATTACTTTCTTTTAAATATTCCAAGCTTTGCCTCCTCCTGTTGATGATATTCAAAATAGCTACCACCCAATACTTCACCTCGCTTTTCATTTTCTTCTTTTTCTGTGTTATTCGCTTTTTCTAATACAAAATCAAATCCAAGTCGTTCGGCCGTTTCCTTTATTTGTTCGATAATTTTTGAATCTTTATACAGCTGGTGTGTTTCCTCGAGAGTTGTTTTTTCGGTATATTCCTCATCATATGCCTCCGGATCCATATTTTTAACTCGCTTTTCTTCTGCTATCTCTTCCGATGTCAAATCCGAAACTTTCTTCCAGACAAACTCGTTTTCTTCAAAATCAAATTTCCCCTTCCATTTAGTTGCTTTATAAATGGAAATAGGATAAATATATGCCGCTCGATCCGTAACTCGCAATATTTCGGGCAATTCTTTTTCTAAAAATGTTTTTAAATCTAGAGAGTGTTTTGGCACCGAGTCAGAAACAATAGCCACGCTTAATGCCCTATCTTTTAGGGGAAGTTTGGCAAGATCAGCCACTATATACTTTGATTTCGCTTTTTCAATCACCGCTTGTATAGTTTCCGTATAATCTATAAATGGATTCTCAAATCCCATATTTCTTTCAAGTTCATTGGGCAATTTTTTTGCAGGATATTTATAAATATCATTCAATGGACCTAATTGAAATTTTCTCTTAATAACCCCGCTGTACCGGGTTTGATTGGCTTCGTGCATCAAATCAATCGGAACCACATCGATGCCTCTTAACTCACCTTCCGCAGGAATTGTGGAAAAACTGGCACCCAAATCGCCAATCGGTTTTCCGGTTTTTTTATAAATCTCAGAAAGATTTTGCCAGCTCAAATTTAGATGCGGAAAAAGCTCGAAACTGCTGTCATTGCCAAGCCATCTAAATTCTTCTTTGTTTTCTCTCTTTTCTACATATTCCGGTAACTTTTCATAAAATTTAGGCATAAATTTATTTTAACAATTCATCCGCCGAAACTCCAAGAGCCTTAGCTAATTTCTGAATTGTTGCAAGCGTTGGGTTTCTTTTTCCATTTTCAATCCCGCTGATATAAGCTCGGTGAACTTCTAATTTGCGAGAGATTGCGCCCTGCGACAATTTTTTAGCGGTTCTAATCCGCTTTAGATTTTGACCAAGTTTTGTTGATATTTCGACCATAAGATTATTTACATTGTATCTCTTGTTGCATTATTAGGCAATGTTGTATTATAATGATACATATGAATAAGGGGAGCAAATTTGTTGTGTGCGCACGGGTGGGTGGGGCAAACACAACCCCTTTTTTCTTGGCGGCGCATTTCGCAAAGCGAAATACGAAATTCGGCGGCGGCGGAAAAATCGGAGTCGGAAAGCGAGGGCGGGCAAAAATTCCTTCCCCCCCCCAACCCCCTTCCTTTTTGCCCGCCCGAGCGTTCAGTTTCTGCCGCGCGAAGCGCGGCAATCAGTCAGGATTTTGTTCAAAAAAGGTTCGCGCTTCGTTCAGCAATTGCGACCAACTTAAACTTTTTTCAAATTCAGAAGCGTTTTGTTGCTCGCTCGCCCCGCCTTCGGCGGGTCTCGCTTCGCAAAAAGCCCTGTATTTCGGAATTAAATCGTAAGGTCGGACAAATTCAAATTCAGTTTTTCGGGAAATCAAACGGCGGTTCGGAATTGCGAAACAATTCACAAATGAAATTTGTATCCAATTTTTTCCGTTTTTGCCAAAGGCAAAAAGACAAAGCAAGTTTTTTAATCCCGCGCTTTTGCGCCGTAGGCGCAATTGCCTAAGGTGACAATTATTAACTTAATGAGGTAAACACTATGAAAATAAAATTTTTTCTCTACGCAAGGAAATCTACCGAAGATGAAGAAAGACAAGTGATGAGCATTGAAGCACAATTAGCGGAGTTGGCGGAATTTGCCAAGCGGGAAAACATAGAAATTGCCGAAACTTTTATTGAGAGCAAAAGCGCAAAGAAACCGGGCCGAGAAATTTTTAACGAGATGATGAGCAAGGTTCACGAGAGCAAAGAGCCAATCGGCTTAATTGCGTGGCACCCCGACCGCTTGGCAAGAAATTCCGTTGACGGCGGACAAATAATTTACAGCATAGACATCGGCAAGATCGTTTCTTTGCGCTTTCCCACTTTTTGGTTTGAGCCAACTCCGCAAGGTTTGTTTATGCTTCAAGTCGCCTTTGGCCAGTCAAAATATTATTCCGACAATTTGTCGGAAAATGTTAAGCGCGGGATTAGGCAAAAACTCAGGCGGGGCGAATGGCCGACACTTGCGCCGTTCGGCTATGTGAATAATCCAAAGACGAGAACCATTGAACCCGAACCGACAAAATCAAGGTGTGTTACCAAAGCGTTTGAGGAATTCGCGCAAGGCCGGCATACTTTAGAATCTTTAGGCCAACGCCTGAGTTTTTGGGGCGTGGTGAGCGGAACCGGAAAACCACTTTGTAAAGCGACACTCCAACGAATGCTGACAAACAAAGTGTATCTCGGTTTAATCGTTCATAACGGCGAAACTTATGAGGGCGGTTTTCCGGCAATTGTTTCCCGAGCGACTTTTGAAGCCGTCCAAAAAGTATTAAAACAGCGAGCAAGACCTCGCAAAAGCAAAAAACGGCATAACTTCCCATTTGTCGGACTTTTAACTTGTGGCGAGTGTGGTGGAGCCATTACCGCGCAATTTGCCCACGGACACGGAGGAACCTATCGCTATTATCGTTGCACCAAAAAGCTCGGTAAATGTTCGCAACGATATTTGCGCGAGGACTTGCTCGCTGAACAATTAAAATTACGGCTTCAAAATGTCGCTCTTTGCGACGACTGGGCGGAGAAGATGAAAACTCAAGTTGATGTTTGGGAAAAAGATAACGCCCAGTCATCGCAATCTTTTGCCCAAAATCTTGAGGAAAAAATCAAAGAAACGGAAACGAAACTTGATAAACTGGTCAACGCTTTCTTGGACGGCTCTATTGAAAAAGAAACTTACCTTGTCAAAAAAGACGAACTCATCAAAACAAAAACAGACCTTAACAAAAGAAAATCTGATTTTGGGCGAAAGGGAAACAATTGGATTGAACCTTTGCGGGAATGGATAAAGACTGCTCACCACGCCGAAAAACTTGCTTTGTCCAATGATTTTTATGAAATAAAATCATTGGCGGAAAAAATTGGAACGAACCGCCGTTTGATTTCCCGAAAAACTGAATTTGAATTTGTCCGACCTTACGATTTAATTCCGAAATACAGGGCTTTTTGCGAAGCGAGACCCGCCGAAGGCGGGGCGAGCGAGCAACAAAACGCTTCTGAATTTGAAAAAAGTTTAAGTTGGTCGGGGCGCCGAGACTTGAACTCGGACTACAACCTCCCAAAGGTCGCGTGCTGCCATTACACTACGCCCCGATTATGGCGCCACCATCATCCAGCTGGCCCGTTTCATATGAAACGCTAAAATTCAATTCCCTTTCTCGCTAAAATTCCTTTTTTGAAAGGGTGCTTTTTGTTTTCAAAAAAAGTAATGTAATCAGCTTTAGAAAAAATTTTTTTGTTCGCTTTTCTCCCTGTTAAAACAAGTTCGGTCCTATCAGACTTGTCTTTTATAATGTCCAATATCTTTTGGACATTTACAAGACCCATAAATTCGCTAACGCATATTTCATCCAAAACCACCAAGTCATATTTTCCCGAACAAACCACTTTTTTAGCTTCTTTCGTTGCTTTTTCAGCTTCTTTTTTATCAATTTCTTTTGCCTCCCCTTTTCTTATAAACTCCAGTTTCCCGAATTGCTTGATGTCTATTTTACCCAGTTTTTTCAAGGATTTTATTTCTCCGTAAGGGTATTTCCCTTTCATAAACTGAATTAAACAGCATTTTAAGTCTTGTCCGGCCGCTCTTGTTAAAAGGCCTATTCCGGCGCTTGTTTTGCCCTTTCCGTCTCCGGTGTAGACATGAACAAGTCCTGTTTTGGTTTTTGCGTTTTTCCAAGCGGGTCTTTGTTTCATGTGAACCATTATTCAAAAATAATGTTTTCCGTAATTCTTATTTTATTCTCTCTTGTTTCTGAGTCTACCAAAATAGCAAAAACATCAATTTGGAATTCTGTGTTTTCTGAAATATTTTTTTCCGCCAGATAAGTTTTTATCGTTTTCTCCAACCGTTGTTTTTTATGGAAGTGGACATTTGCTTCCGGTATTAGATTTTCAAAGTCTGTTTCATATGAAACAGACTTAACTTCTATAAAATGCAAGATCTTTTTATTCCGAGTCTTGTCAAAGGATTCTGCTATCACATCTATCTCTCCCCATTTTTTTCTGTAATTTCTTTCAAGGATTTTATATCCGTGTTTCACAAGATGTTTCACGGTAATATCTTCCCCTTCTTTTCCTAGGTTGAGATGCTGAGCCATTTTAAAAAAGGATTTTAGGATTCTTTAGAGTTTCATATGAAACTCTAAAAAAGACCTTTTTGCTTATTTTTGTTGTTCCTGCTCAACGCCTTTCCCACTAACTTCGCCTTCTTCCGTTGCCTGCGCGATAGATTCGCCGGCTCTTGAACAAATATCAAGTTTCCACCCTGTTAGTTTTGCGGCTAACCGTACATTTTGACCTCTTTTCCCAATTGCCAAAGATACTTGTTCTTCAGAAACCATAACAGAAGCTTCTTTTCCGTGCGGTTTTATCTCTACTTCCAAAACTTTTGCCGGAGAAAGGGAATTGGCGATAAGGCTGGATGGTTCGTCAGACCATTCTATAATGTCTATTTTTTCGCCGCCAAGCTCGGAAATAATAGTGCTTACACGAACCCCTTTCTGTCCGACGCAGGATCCGACAGGGTCAATTTCCTCTTTGTTTGAGGAAACCGCAATTTTGGAACGAGAACCTGCTTCTCTGGCAACGCTTTTTATTTCCACTATTCCGTTGGATATTTCCGGCACTTCCATTTCAAAAAGCTTGGTAAGAAATTTTGGATGTGTTCGGGAAAGGTAGATATTTATGCCTTTTGGAGTTTGCTCTATGAGGAAAATAATAGCTTTTATGCGTTCTCCAAGCCTGTATCTTTCTCCTCTGACCTGTTCTTCTCGCGGCAAAACAGCCGTGGCGCGGCCTAAATCAAGGAAAATATTTCCACCCTCTATTCTTTGGATAATACCGCTCGCTATTTCTCCTTCTTTATTCTTAAATTCGCCGTAAATTGAGTCTCTTTCCGCTTCTCTGATGCGTTGGATTATAACTTGTTTGCCTGTTTGAGCCGCTATTCTTCCGTAATCTGCCTGTGATTCGAGTGAAAAAATAAGTTCATCTCCGGTTTTTACGTCTTTTCTGATTTTTTGAGCCTCTTTTATCATTATATGCCGTTCTGGATTGAATCTTATTTTGCGAATTTCTCCCTCTTCGAGCGGTTCTTCGACGATTTCTTCTGTTTCTTCGTTTTCTTCTCCTGTTTCAGGTTTTATCATTGTTTCGTCCAAGACTGTTTTTATCTGGGAAAACTCGGTTTTACCTGTCTTAAGGTCAAATTTAGCCCTTATAATTTGGCCTTTTTTGCCGTAATCCTTTTTATAGGCAGCCGCCAGCGCGTCTTCAAGGGTCTCTATAATTTTTTCTTTTGGGATATTTTTTTCGGTTTCCAGCTGTTCCAATGTTGATTGAAGAGTTTTTAGGTCAATCATATGTAAGTAATTTTAATTATAAACTTTAAATTCTAAGGTTTCTTTAAAAGTTTCTATTTAAAAATCCGCTCGGCTTAAGCAGAACGGATTCTTTTTTAAGAATAGGGGAACTTTTTTAAATTGTCAAATCTATTGACAAAAACGGGAATGTTTGCTTTACTTGGCGGTGAATTGTCCGTTGAAAAAAATCTTTTTGGCAATGCAGCTATGGAGAGAAAGGAGTTAGGAATACCACATTGGAAAAAACCTATTATAGTATGAAGGAGGAAATAGTATGGCGGCAAAATTGTGCGGTCAAAATTTGAAAGACGCGGTAAAGGTTTACAATGAAATGTTTGCTGACCTTAAACGGTGTTTTGTCGGCAGAGATCATGTTGTGGATGTTCTGAGATATGCTGTTGCTCAATGCCAACATGTTTTGATTTTCGGCGACCCTGGTACGGCCAAAACGGCCATCTTTGACGTATTTTTCTCCGGAATTGAAGGTGCCAACGGATTTCATGTCGAGCTCAATATGTTTATGACGGCGGACGAACTTTTCGGTCCGCTTAATCCGAAGAAAATGCGAGAAGAAGGTGTCCTTGAACATAATATAGAAGGGATGTTGCCTCAAGCAAATTTGGCACGGCTTGGAGAGTTTCTCGATGCCAATATGCCGCTTTTGCGTTCGACTTTGTCGGCGTTAAACGAGCGCCGGTTCATCAGAGGCAAACAGGCAGTGAATATTCCTTTGATTACGGCCTATTGCGACACAAATACGCCTCCAGGCGTGTTTTTGGCAAAGAATCCGCAGGCGTGGGCTGTTTTCGACCGTTTTTTGTTCATCACAGAAGCTCCGTATTTGGATAATGCCGGCGATTTGGGGGAGATGATTCGGCGTTTCCAAATGGCCGAAGTGGGAAAACTGAAATCAAAGATTTCTTTGTCTTTGATTCGAGAAATCAGTCGGCTGATTGTCGAACCACCTTCGCTTTTTACCAATCCGGCGTTTTTCCTCTCCATGGGGGAAGCTTTGTGTGAGTATAGGCAGAAGAGGCGGGGCCTTATCGCGAACAAAAGGATTTTACAGATTATGCCTGATATTTCGGACCGTCGGATTTGTTGGGCAACCCAAATGGCAGAAGCACACGCGGTTTTAGACGACGCTAGAACCGAGATTTTTCCGGAAGATATCCTGCATTTACATTACGCCTTGGGCACAACCGAAGACGAAAAAGCGCTTTGGCTGAGTATCGCCGAAAGATACGTGGAAAAGATAAAAGAAACAATGAAACTTCAGTTAAGCGATTTACAATACGCCGCGCTGGAAGGTTTTGTGAAGGAAATGGAACAATTGGTTCCTGCTTCCTGCAATAATCCGGAAGCTTTGCGTCAGTCGAATAAAAGGGCGGGTGAAATTTCGCGTCAGATTGCGGCCATTGTGCCGGAAAAACCCGAAGTTGACGCCTTTAAACAGAAAGCGAAACAGACCGCCGTTGACGTCCTTAAGGATATTCAGAAAAAGATGCAGGAGTATCTGAACGGGTAGAAAAGCGAGAAGGGAGGTGCTTTATGATCGGTTTAATGGCGGCGGCAGCCGCCGCTGGTTTAGCCACGTTTCTTCTTTGTTTTCTTCTAGAAAGGATAGCAAGGAAGCGAGACAAGGAGAGGCAAAAGGAGGATCGGGCTTGGAGTGAGGCAGAAAAGCAGGCGGGGGAAGAGGCAGAGGCAAAAAGGCAGGCAGAGGAAAAAAAAGAGGCAGAAAGGGCGGAAGCAGAAAGGCGGGCAAGAGGAGAAGAAGAGCGGAGAAAAAATGTTGAACGTTTGAATCGAGAACAGAGAAGAAATGAACTTCTGGAGAGAATCGTTCGCGAGACGGAGTTTTCTTTGGGTGAGACGGAGGTTTTATCTGATTCGACTGACCCGGAGGCCGTTTCGCGACCATCAATAGTTCCCACCGGTTTCATTGACATCAGGCCTGTGCAAAGTATGGAGGAAATTCGCAATATCCTTCCTGTTCAGCAATTGATGGATGACGAAAGCTTTTACGCGAGCCTTGCAGCGCACCAGCTTTTGGTTCTTCAGCCGATGGAGTTTACGGTAAAGGCAAAAAAAGTTTTAGTCTTGCTCGTTGACCGTTCAGACAGTATGAAAGAACTCGGCCGTGTTTTTTGGGCCATAGCATTGGTTGAAAAGATGGCAGATAAGTGTTTGGACGCCGGTGCTTGCCTTATTCTGAAGGTTTTTACAGAGTTTATAGAAAGCGTTGCCAAGGCGGAGACTCCGGAACAATTTGCCGAGCTAAAAAGGCAATTGCCTCACTTGCTTTCCCCGGACGGAGGCACAAACATTCAAGTCGCCCTTAAAAGTGCTATTGGCGAACTTTCTTCTTCTAAGATATCGGAGAAGAAAATCCTTTTGGCAACTGATGGTGATTGTCCGATAGATGAGAATGACCTTCTTTTGAGTCTTAAGGAAAATAATATATCCCTGCGTACCGTATGCATAAGCGGAGAACACGCAGGGTTGATGAGAATTTCGGAGTTTTACGATGTTCTTTGGGATCATTAATCATTATGAAAAGGCCGTTTCTCTTTGCCAATTGGCAAAATTGAGGAATGGCCTTTTGTTTTTTTGCAAAACGTTGATTATGCCGTTTGGCGGTTTTCCGGCAGAAATTCCACAGTTTTTTCTGTAATCGCAAAATTTATTCTCGAAATTTTTTCGGGTCTGCTATTTTAACTTCGCCAATAAGGCTTTTTCCTTATTCTTTATCGGAATATCTTTAGCCAAGACCTTCAAATCTGTTCACAAACTTAAAGTATCACGAAACCGCGTCCGGTAAAAATATAATCGCTTAAAGGTTTTGTCAATAAAAACGAGAGAAAATTAAATCGTCAAATTTAGCTGAAAATTAGTGTTTTAGCTCGTTTTGCCCCAATTCGTAAAGCTTTTTTATGAGCTCTTCGGGATAGCCCGTCTTTTTGCTTACCGCGGCAATAGCTCCGCTTAAATTTTCTTTAAATGTTTTTGACTTTTCCAGCCCCGCTTGTTCAAGAGACTGGGGTATCCACCTCGGGTTTGAAAGAATTCTGTTAAGCTCGTGATCTTCTCTGTTTTTTATCTGCTCGGCCGCCTTGGTAGTTTTAGCTTCGGCTTCCGGGTCGGGCATGTTTTCTTTCGTTTTTGGAAATCCGAAAGCGGCGGATTCCGCACTTTCTGTCCTTTTGAATATGTTCATTTTTTCATTATACTTTGCGATGCTAAAACTCGCAATTTCAGAAAGGAAACGCATTCTGTGGATTAGTTTTTGTTCTTTTTTTGGTATAATAAACATACTTATGGAAAAACTTTTTTCCAAAATAATTGACTCTTTAAATTTCAAAAAATACTGCCAGGACTACAAGGTGGGAATTTGGGAATGTCCGCCTTTTATTTTTACTTTAATGGGCGCGATAATCGGTATCGCTATCTTGACGACGTATTATGTCGGACGGCTTTACACGGATCCCTATGTTTTGATTTTGATACTTTGTATTGTGGCGGTCGCGCTTTTTATTCTGAGTTATTTTATCGTGAATTCTTTTGAACGCATCGCTTTCGCTTCAAGGGAAAAATCCGAGTTTATCGGCATAATGTCGCATCAATTGAGGGGTCCTTTGGCTTCAATAAAATGGCAGATAGACCTTTTGCTTGGAAACGGCGGAAGCAATAATCAGCTTGAGCAAAAATTTCGCGAGTCGCTTATCGCCGTTGATGAGCAGAACGAGAGAATGCTGCGCATGGTGAGCGACCTTTTGGAAATTAGCCGCATTGAAAGCAGGACGCTGGTGCTTATGAAATCTTCTTTTCCTTTGCAGGAACTGGCAAAAGAAATTGTTGATAAATACGCGGAGAAATCTTCTTATCTTGGCGTCAATTTGGTCTTTTCTTCTTCGGGCGACAACCTGGTGGTGGCGGCCGACAAAATGAAAATAGGGGAAGCGCTTTCCCGTATAATAGACAATGCCATGAGATACAGTTCGCACGGCGGGAAAATAATGGTTTTTTTGAATAAGGAAAACAACAATGCCCGGTGTTTGGTTAATGACGAAGGCGCCGGAATTCCGGAAGAAGAATCAAAAAATTTATTTAAGAAATTTTTTAGAGGCTCTTTGGCGGATAAGTACAAACACGACGGGCTCGGGCTCGGGCTTTATATGGCAAAATCCATAGTAGAATCTTCCGGCGGGGAAATCGGTTTTTCAAGCGTTGAAGGAAAAGGCTCCACTTTTTGGTTTTCTCTTCCCTTAAGATAATTTTACAATTAAGCCCAATTTTAATTATGGCCGCAAAAAAAATTTTATTTATTGAAGATGAACGCCGTTTGCACGAGTTGATGTCTCCTGTTTTAAGGAAAGCCGGATATGAAGTTTTTGACGCTTATGACGGAGAACTCGGGCTTGAAATTTTTAAAGAACAAAAACCGGACCTGGTTATTTTGGATTTGATTCTTCCAAAAAAAGACGGCTTTGAAATTTTGGAAAAAATTCGCGAAGACAAAGAACTGAAAGATACTTCTGTCGCGATACTGACGAACCTTGAGGAGAAATTCGACATAGAAAGAGCGATGGCGTATGGCGCCAGAGCTTATCTCGTTAAAGCCAATTACGGACCGGAGGAAATATTAAAAAAAGTAAATGAAATATTGAATTAAATCGTCCCTCTATTTTTCGGAATGCGCGTTGAACCACAACAATTAAAAGATTTTTTGCTTGATTCCGGGCTTGTCACTTCGGCTGACGTTGAATCCGCGGAAAAAAAGGCCGGGGAAGCAAAACAGGAACTTGGAGAAATCCTCATAAAGGAAAATAAAATTTCCGAAGACGACTTGCGCCGTTTGCAGGCTTATATTTTGGGAATTCCTTTCGTAAATTTGGAAAAAGAAAAACTTGATTTTGAAATTTTGTCGCACATACCCGAGCCGATAGCAAAATCGTATAACATCATCGCTTTTAAGAGGACGGGAAATAATCTGGAAGTGGCGATGCTTGACCCGAATGACCTTGAGGCCATAGATTTTGTCAGGAAAAAATCCAATTTTAAAATTTTACCCAGGCTTACGACGCGCGAATCCATAAAACACGGGCTTCAGCAGTATCACAAAAGCTTGCAGGCGGAGTTCAGCGAAATAATAAAAAAAGAATCGGCGGAAATAAAAACCATAGGCGTGACCGAAGGGGAGGAAGTGAATCCTGAAGATTTGAAAAAGATGGCTGAAGATTTGCCCGTGGTGAGGATAGTGGATACGCTGCTTCAGCACGCGATAATACAGAGGGCGTCGGATATTCATATTGAACCAAGAGAAAAAGAAGTTCTCGTGAGATATCGCATCGACGGAATTTTGCGCGATACTATGGATTTGCCCGGAGATGTTTCAGACGCGATAATCGCCCGCATAAAAATTCTTTCCAATTTGAGGCTTGATGAAAAACGCCTGCCGCAGGACGGAAGATTTAAAATTGAAACGGAAGGTTCCAAAGTTTCTTTCAGGGTTTCCATACTTCCCGTTTCCGGCGGAGAAAAAGCGGTTTTACGTCTTTTGCCCGAAGATTCAAAAGGATTTTCTCTTGAAGTGCTCGGTTTTTTCGGTGATCAACTGGAAGCGGTGCAAAAAGCAATGAACAGGCCGCATGGGTTGATTCTTGCGACAGGCCCTACCGGTTGCGGCAAGACCACTACTCTTTACACTGTTTTGGATATAGTGAATACGCCGGAAGTGAATATTTGCACAATTGAAGATCCGATTGAATACCAAATTCCGCGAATAAACCAGACACAGGTAAAACCCGATATCGGTTTTACTTTCGCAAACGGGCTTCGGTCTTTAGTCAGGCAAGACCCGGATATAATAATGGTCGGCGAAATAAGAGACGGCGAAACGGCGTCTCTTGCAATCAACGCCGCCCTTACCGGACATTTGGTTTTTTCAACTTTGCATACCAATTCAGCCGCCGGCGCGATTCCAAGACTTTTGGATATGAAAGTGGAATCTTTTCTTCTGGCTTCAACTTTGGATTTGATTATCGCGCAAAGGCTTGTCCGAACTCTTACGAATTCAAAAAAGCCTTACAAACTTTCCAAAAAAGAAATTGAAGAACTTGGCAAAGAAGTGGACTTGAAAAGAGTTTTGGAATTTTTAAAAAATTTGAAACTGGCCAAACCGGATCAGGCTCTTGAAGATATCACTTTTTATAAACCGGAACCGTCAGCCGAAAGTCCGGACGGATACAAGGGAAGAATCGGAATTCACGAAACACTTTCGATGCGCGACACGATAAGAACGCTTATAATGAAGAACGCGACTTCCGATGAAATAGAAGAACAGGCAAAAAAAGAGGGAATGATTACGATGTTTGAAGACGGAATAATCAAGTCGGCGCAGGGAATTACCAGCATAGAGGAAGTCTTTCGTGTGACGAGAGAATAAAAACAATTTATATTTTTAGCGGTTTTTGTTTATTATCAATAAAAACGAAAAATGCCTATATTTAAATTTACCGCAAAAAATTTGAACGGCAGTTCCTTAAATGGAGCCCGGGAAGCCGAAGACAAATTTGATTTGGGCAGGAAGCTCAAGGCGGAAGGATATATGCTTGTTGAGTGCAGCGAAGAAAAAACGGGAAGGAAAGCCGCGTCTTTTTTTTCCGGAATATTGGGAGGAGTTCCTCTTGAAGAAAAAATGATTTTTACGCGCAATCTGGCGGTGATGATTTCGGCCGGTCTGCCTTTGGCGCGCGCGTTGAAAGTGCTTACGAAGCAGGCAAAAAGCAAAAAATTCAAGGATGCACTTTCCGATATCTCGGATATGCTTAGCAAGGGTAAGCCGCTTCATGAAAGCTTGGACAAATACCCGAAAATTTTCTCGCATCTTTACGTGGCCATGGTGAAAGCGGGAGAAAGAAGCGGCAAAATAGACGGCGCCCTTAAATTGGTTGCACAGCAGCTGGAAAATGATTTTATTCTTAAAAGAAAAGTGAGGGGCGCCATGATTTATCCGGCAATTCTTGTCTGCGCCATGGTCGCGATAGGAATTTTGATGCTTATATACGTGGTGCCGACGCTGGTTTCCACTTTTGACGAACTCGGCGTTGACCTTCCTGCAAGCACTCAAGTGATAGTCTGGCTCAGCAACTCTCTTATTTCCAATTCGTTTGTTATTTTAGTTTTTGCCGTGATTTTGTTCCTGGCGGCAGTTTGGCTTTTGAGAATGCCGGCGGTAAAAAAGGGCATAGATTTTTCGTTTTTGTACCTTCCGATAATATCTCCTCTTGTCAGAAAAATAAATTCAGCCAGATTTGCAAGAACGCTGTCTTCTCTTATTTCTTCCGGCGTGGATATTCTTGAAGCGTTTGATATGACTGCCGGAGTTACCCAAAATTTTTATTATAAAAAAATTATAGCGTCGGCAAAACAGGAAATACAAAAAGGTTCTTCAATCTCCGCTCCTTTTAAACAGGCGGATAATGTTTTTCCTCCGCTGATAGGCGAAATGATATCTGTCGGCGAAGAAACGGGAAAACTGTCGGAAATGCTTTTGCAGATTGCCGAATTTTACGAAGGAGAAGTTTCCGAAGCGACAAAGGATTTGGCCACTGTCATAGAACCGGTTCTGATGGTGATTATCGGCGCGGTTGTGGGATTTTTTGCAATTTCAATGATAAAGCCGATGTACTCGATGATGGGAGGAGTTTAAGGATAAAAAATAAAAAGTGGGAAAAATAAAAATTAACAGAGGTTTTTCTCTTGTTGAAGTTATTGTCGGCACGGCTTTAATGCTTGTGATTTTTGTGGGGCTTTTCGAGGCTTATCGCATGGTCTTTAAAATGATAGGCCAAAGCAGGAGCCGGATTACCGCGACTTCGTTGTCCAATAAACAAATAGAGACGGCAAGAAATTTGCCGTATTCTTCCGTGGGTGTGGTCGGCGGTTTTCCAGAAGGGGTTTTGGAAAGCTCAACAACGACAGTGAGTAATAATATATTGTTTACAATAGAAAACAGGGTGGATTTTGTCGTTGACTCTTCCGACGGGGTGGCTTCCCCGGAAGATGATTGTCCTAATGATTACAAAAGAATTGAAACCAAGGTTTCGTGGTCCGATGGTTTTGGCGGGGAAGTTGTTGCCGGGTCGGACATAGCGCCGGAAAATCTTAGCCAGGAATGTTCTTCCGACGGAGGAATTTTATCCGTTTCCGTTTTTGACAGCCATGGACAGATGGTTTTTTCACCTTTAATTGAAATAAAAGATCCGTTAACGGGTGAAGTGGTAAAATCAGCGTCTCCGTCAAGCGGCCAGCATTATTTTTCTTTGGCGACTTCCACTTACAAGATATCGGTTTCTGCGTCGGGTTTCAGCTCTGAAAATACTTATGCCAGCGGCGATATTTATGGCGGCACAACAATAATTACCCCGGAAAAGCCGAATCTGGCTGTTTTGGAAGGCTTGCTTTCCCAATCAAGTTTATCAATAGACAGAACCGGAGTTTTTTCCGTGGATACAAGTTCTCCATGGGGCAGTGATAGTTTTTCCGATTCTTTTGTTGACGAAAGTAAAATCCTTGAAAAATCCGACGTCGCTGTTTCAAGCGGCGATGCAATGCTGGCGATTGGAGCTGACGGATATTTTCTTTCCGGTTATCTTCTTTCCGTCGGGTCTTCGCCTGTAAATATTTCAAACTGGGACGAATTTTCTTTCAGTGACAATGAGCCGGCTGGCGCCGACCTTAAATATCAGATTTATTATTCTTCCTCAACGGATTGGTACTTGGTCCCCGAAGAAGATTTGGCCGGAAATTCCGAAGGATTTGATATTTCTCCCGTCGATTTGTCGGGATTGCCGATTGCCGATTACGCCGGATTGCGGCTGAAAGCGAATTTTTCAACCGAAAGCACCACTACCACTTCGGTTCTTGAAAACTGGAGCCTTTCGTGGATCACTAGCGACCCGACTCCGATTCCCGGAGCGACTTTTTCTTTAAGAGGAGAAAAATCAGTCGGAGACGATGAATTTGGAGATCCTATTTATAAGTATTTGGAATCGTTTGAATCGGATTCCTCGGGGCATAAAGATATTTCGGATTTGGAATGGGATTCTTACACTTTTTCGACAGAGCCGGCCGGCGGTTTGAATTTGGTGGATATAAATCCTTCTCCTCAGCCAATAGGCCTTTCTCCCTTAGAAAATATTTCAGTCGTTCTTTATCTGGATTCTTCCAATTCTTGTCTGATAACCCTGGAAGACGATATTACGCTTGAGCCGATTTTTTCCGGTTCAATAAGAATGTACAACAGCGGTTTGGGATACGATGAAACTCAATATACGGATGAAAGAGGCCAGACTCTTTTTATTCCGCTTGACGCGGGAACTTACAATTTGGAAATTTCAGGGCCAGGGTACGCGTCGGAAAATTCCAGTGTTTCGGTTTCCGGAAACACACTTAAAACAATAGGGCTGGAGCAGGTTGAATAGATGAAAAATTACAGCAAAAAAGGATTTACTCTCATTGAAACTGTCATCGCGATAGCGATTTTCGCTCTTGCCATGACCGCGGTTTCTTCGTTTATCCTTATGCTTTACCGAAGCCAGCACTATAGCTGGGAACAATCTATTGCTGTTGATGAAGCGCGAAAGGGCGTAGAAACAATGATAAAAGAACTTAGAGAGGCTCATGAGGGCGATGACGGGTCTTATGTTATTGAAAAAGCCGATGATAAGGAAATAGTCTTTTACAGCGACATTGACCAGGATGATGAAACAGAAAGAGTCAGATATTTTCTTGGAAACGTTAATTCCGGCAGCCAGGTAAAAACTTGCGTTACTTATACGTCCGGAGGAAGTTGCAGTGTTTCTTTCTCCGATTTTTTTACCGGCACTTTGCTTTCGGTTCAAGTGCAGGTTTCAGTTGAAGGAGATTTTGGCGCGTCAAACGAAGAAGCGGATGTTTATGCCGATTCTGTTTATTTGAATGAAATTTGCGATAGCGGATGCCAAGATTGCCCCGGAGCTTGGCAGGGGACTTCGGTTTACGATGTTTTTTCTTATGCCGGAGATAATTCTATTCAGTTTGTAGCCGACGCGAATTCCCATGTCGGTCCAAACTGCGATTGGCAAGAACCAGACCATTCCATGAAAGCCAGATTTGAATTGACTTGGACGGAAGAAACCATGGGCACTGATTTGAAAAAGGGGGTTATCGAGCCGACTTCGGCGCCCGTTGAATACCCTTTGGCCCAGGAACAGATTAGCGTTTTGAGCTCGTATGTCATAAACGCCCCCCCGATTTTTGAGTACTTTGATAAAAATGGCGATAAAATAATAGATTCGCCGGCGCGGCTTATTGATACGAAAATGATGAAAATCTTTATGGTTATAGACGCGGACACTGAAAACGACCCGCCGGCGTATGAGCTTGAATCAAATGTCCGGCTTAGAAACCTTAAAAATGAATAAAATAAACAGCACAACAAAAAGAACCGATAGCGGCGCTATAACCATTTTGATTATGGCATTTGGGGCTATATTCATAATATTGCTTGGAGGGCTTTTCGGTTTCGTTTCCTTGCAGCTTCGCCAAAGCGTGGAAAGAGCCGCGTGGAGCGAGGCTTTGCATATTGCCGAAGCGGGAATCGATTATTACAATTGGTGTTTAAATAATGAGGTTGAAGGAAGTTGCGCCGTTGAAAAAGATTATTATGACGCAAACGGAAATCCAGTTGGCGGTTTTTCAATTGAAGTAGACGCCACTATTTCTTGCGGAGAAACGACCAGAAGGCAGATAATTTCAACGGGGTGGACTGACGCCTTTCCCGATGTTAAAAGAAAAGTTTCTGTCTTGTATGGAAAAATGTCGGTTGCTAAATACGCTTACATTCTTAACGACAATGTTTGGATTGGGCAGGACCACGAGATAAGAGGTCCTTACCATTCAAATGGCGGCATAAGAATGGACGGCGATAATCAGTCTCTGGTTTCAAGCGGGCAGGAAGAATGGATTTGCACTTCATCTTTTGGCTGCGGTCCCTCAAGTTTCCAGGGTCAAGGATGGGGGCTTGGCCAATGCGGAGACCCTTGCCATCTTGAAGGCAAAAACTGCTTTTGTCCCGGAGTTTTCACCACGGAAAACGGCAGTGAAGACCTGTTTACTTTTCCGGTTCCGGCTTTTGATTTTGACGGGATAACGATTGACCTGGCTGACATGAAAGATGTCGCCGTTTCTTCCGGAGTCTATCTGCCTCCTTCGGCCGATCTGGACGAAGACGGCCTTGGGTATCACATCAAATTTTTAAACAGCGGTAATTTTGAAGTATGGATTATTACGGAACTTTCAAGAACAGAGGCTTACAGCGAGGAAGAAGACTGGCATTATGATTATTTCACCATCTCGGATGAATATCTTTACAATACTTATGCTCCTCCTTCTTCTTGTTCGGTTGTTTTTGTGGAAGACGATCTTTGGGCTGAGGGCACGGTAAAAGGGAAAATCACGGTCGCTTCGGCGAATCTAATTGATACCGATGTTGATACCGACGTTGTTTTGCCCGGGAATATCGGCTATACGACAACAAACGGCGCTGACGGCCTGGCTTTAACAGGAGAAAGGAATGTTCTAATAGGACCGCAGTCGCCCAATAATATGGAACTTCGCGGAATTTTTATCGCGCAAAAAGGCCGTTTTGGAAGAAATCATTACGAAAATAACGATAAGGACTATTTGGAAATAAACGGTTCGATCATCAGCAACGGCCGCGTGGGAACGCAATGGACTTCGGGCAGTCAGGTGATTTCCGGCTACAGAGAAAGAGAAACATATTTTGACGCGAACTTGATTTATGGAGCTCCTCCTTTCGTCCCTACCCTAAGCTCGGAATTTGAGATGGCTAATTGGGAAGAAATTCCCGATAGCGATTAGAGATTTTTATTTTTCCAAGACAGCGGAGCTGACAGCGCGCCATATATAAGAAAATTTTATTTTGTGCGCGAACATTTCTTCCGGTGTCAGCGGGTCAAGCCGATTTTCGATTTTACCGCTTTTTATCCTTTGGAAGATTTTTTCCGGAGTTTTTTCTTCAACGTTTAATATTACATATCCGCGGTTTAACATTCCCTGAAAATGCACATCGGCGGTTGCTATAAGCTGTTTGTTGTATTTTTCGGCGATTTTTTCCGCTTTTTCGTTAAAATTGAAAGTTTCGTTTGAAAAAATGGAAAGTTCTATCGCGTCAAAAATATCTATATTTTTTTCAAGCAATTGGAAAAGGCTTTTGCTGTCCGGCACAAAAGGATGGGGAGCGAAAACGAATATTTGAGGATTTTGTTTTTTGTATTCTCTAAGTTCTTCAAAATTTTTTATGTCTTCCGCGTTTTCGGGGCAGTTGAGAATTACGACGTCTTTTCCTTCTATGTCGGCTTCAATTCCCCGGATAAGGAGAATATTTTTATCCGCGGCGTACTCGGCGTATCTTTCGTATTTTTCATGTTCAAGAACATTTTCGTGAAACGTCAAAGCGATGGCGTCAAAATTCATTTTTTTGGCCGTGTCTATGAGGTCATAAGTTGAATAAGAAAGATTGTCTATTACATCGTCTCCGGTGTGGATGTGAAACCCGGCTTTTACGGAAAAAGCTCCGTTTTCTTGTTTGTTTTCCGGTATTTTTTTTGCCGATTTCAGCTCCTTTTCAGTTGAAGAATTTCCGTAAGCGGAAATGGCCAAAAAAATAACGACAAAAGCGGCGATTGAAATTATTGAAAGCCGCTTGGCTGTCTTTTTAAGAGATTCCATGGATATAGATATATTATCGTTATATAATGAGATAAACAAATTATAAATAATTTTTTGGTTTTAATATGTGTCTGGCAATTCCGTTAAAAATTAAAAAAATTGAAGGCGATTGGGCCGTGGCAAGCGACGGGAACTTGGAGAAGAAAGTGAACCTCTCGCTTGTTAAGGGCGTGGAAGTCGGAGATTATGTTCTCGCTCACGCGGATATGGCATTGAACAAAGTGGAAAAAGACGAAGCGGAAAGAATTTTAGAGATGACGTCTAATTTAGAAGAGCATAATTGCGAATGCCATGAAAAATAAAGGGATTTACTTTGCTTACGCCGCCGCTTTAATAAGCGGGGTTTCTGTTTTTTTAAATAAGTTCGCGGTGGGTATTTGGGACAATTCTTCGGTTTTTACCACGGCTAAAAATTTGGTTGTGGTGTTTCTTCTGACTTCCTTGCTTCTGTCTCTTAAAAAAATCGGTGAACTGAAAAAGTTGTCAAAAAAACAGTGGCTGCAGATGGTTCTTATCGGTTTTATTGGCGGAAGCATTCCTTTTTTGCTGTTTTTTAAGGGTTTGTCATCGGCTTCGGCCACGAATGCCGCTTTTATACACAAAACGCTTTTTGTCTGGGTGGCTGTCTTGGCCCTGCCTTTTTTGAAAGAAAAAATTTCTTTTTTGCAGCTTATCGCTCTTGGGGCGCTTTTCGGCGGAGTATATTTGTTTTCATCTCCATCCGATTTTAAGATCGGACACGGCGAATTTTTAATTTTCGCGGCTACCTTGATGTGGGCCGTTGAGAATATAATTGCCAAAAAAGTTTTGAAAAATATTTCCTCTTTGGCGGTCGGTTGGGGAAGAATGTTTTTCGGTTCTGCTTTTCTGCTGATGTTTTTGATGTTTACGGGAAATATCTCCGGTCTGTTTTATGGCGTCTCCGGAAAGGGATTTGGCTGGTTGATTTTTTGCTGTTTTCTTCTTTTTGCTTATGTCATCACTTGGTATTCCGCTTTAAAACGATTGCCGGCCATGGTAGTCAGTTCAATTTTGGTTTTGGCCGCTCCCATTACTTCGCTTTTGAATTCTGTTTTTGTCGCTCATCAAATTAAAACAGATTTAATTTTTCCGATTTTTTTAATATTGTTTGGAGTTTTACTCATCGGCAATTTACATGAACGGTTTGCAGCTTTTCATCAAGTACGCTCTTCCTCCTAATGTTTTGGGGTATTGCGGACCCGAAGGACTATCCGCGCAAAAAAACAACGCAGAGGAGTTAAGAAATCTTCTTTCTCGATTTGAGGGCGCGGTGCCTTACCTGCGTCTTATCGCTTTGTCCAATGGGATAAAAGACGAGTTTGACGAGCGGGTGGTGGAAGCTTATTGGTTGGGGAACGACCTGCTTTTGAATGTGCTTAATAAAGATTTGTACGACAGCATTGAGGAGCGTTTTGAAAAGAAAATGAAAAACAAAGAATGGAGATGGTTGGTTTCGCAGTCTATCCCTCAAGCCAAGCCCCATCATGTTTTTCATGTTTTTGAAATTTATCGCCGCGCAGGACTTCTGCGTTCCGGAGCAAAAGACAAAATTTTGGAGACAATGGATAATTGCCGCATCGGGTGGGGAACGGTTAAATCAATCAACGGAGGTTTTGCTTTGGTCGCGTATTCGCCTTTGGAATTTAGAGAAAAAAAATTGTGTTTTGGAAAATCAACCGCAAAAAATTTTTTACTGTTGGATCCGTCCGTTAAAATCGGCGACGAAGTTTCTTTTCACTGGAATCATGTCTGCGATAAAATTACTCCGGATCAAAAAAGAAACTTGGCTTATTGGACCGATTTTCACTTAAAATTGGTGAACAAGACCATTTGATTTGAAGAAAAAACAGAAAAAACTTGTTCGCGGGATAAAAAAGGCGTTTTTTCCGTTAAAACGCCTTTTTTATCCACACTTTTGGATATAATTCATCGCAATCTTTTTTGTGCGGGCTATAATTAAAATAGCCCATGGATGAGCCTGATATTCAAAAAATTCACAAAATTTTTCCGGATAAAATTTCTCTAAAACACGCTGCTAAAAATTACGGATATACTCAACAGCATTTGGGGCTTCTTTGCCGTCGAGGCGAGCTTAAGTCAATGAGAATCGGCAAGAAGTGGTTTACAAAAATTGAATGGATGGAAGAGTATCTAAAAAAAGTGGAAGAACAATATAATAGTCAGGAAAACTATTTTACCGTCAATAAAAATTCTTTTGACAGCCCAAGTTCTAAAAGCGTTTCCGTTTCGTCGTATTTTTTGCCGAAAGCCGCTATCGTTTTTTCTTCGCTTTTGATTTTCTTCTTCTTTTCGCAGGCGGACGCTTCAGTTTTAAAATCAACAGCCGGTCAATTTATAAACGCGTACGCCAAACTTATTCCCGCTTTCTCGGATTTGAATTCTTCTTTTTCTGCCGCGGCGGAGAAGCAAGCCGCTTTGTTGGGCGCGGATAAAAATGATATCGCGAACATTAAAAATGGTTTTGAAAAAAGTATTGATGCCGTTTCCGGCTACACGAAAGCCGCGAGCGACGGCATTGCTAATTTTCCTCAAAATCTTGAAGACGTTTTTGTGGAATTTTTTGACGACGAAAATATTTTTGTATATGACCAAGGCAATAAAGATAATAATATAACCGGCACAGCCTCGGCGTCCGATGAGCTGAAAGCGTTAAGAACGGAATTCGCATTATTAAAATCTCAAAATTCCATCAGCGTGGAACAATCGGTTGCGGAAAAAACCGTAGAAAAAATTATCAGCGGATTATCCCAAAAAGATTTGGATTTAGGGCTCGCCGATCTTAACAGCCGGATTCTCGAGAGGATAGAGGCGGTAAGAAGCGAGCTTCAAAGACAAGCGGCAGGAAATCAAAACACGATTGCTCTTACGAACAGAATAAGCCAGATTTCTTCCCCGACAATTTATACGCCGACTATTTCAGCGCCATCGGTTTCCGGAACCGCGTCTCTTGAAACTTTAACAACAAGCGGAGCCGCCACGCTAAAATCTCTTTCTGTGTCCACCACCGCCAGTGTCGGATCCGATCTTTCCGTGGGCGGAATTTTTAGCGTGAGCACTACGACCGCCACCTCGACTTTTGCGTGGGGCGTGCAGGCAACGTCATTGAATATTACTTCTTCAACCGCTACTTCAACTTTTGCTAATGGATTAGATATTTCAGATGGCTGTTTTGCCGTTGACGGGGTGTGCGTCGGGGGAAGCTCGGGCGGAGTCGGCGATTCAACGGCTATTGGCCAGATTCCATATTACGCGGCCGTAGGATCAGAGTTATCAGCCACATCTTCCTTGTTCATTAATACGAATCAATACATCGGCATCGGCACCACAACCCCCCAATGGCTCACCCAGCTATCCGGCACCCGTCCAACACTCGCTCTTTCCGACAGCAGCGCAGGCGCCAATCTCAAACATTGGCTATTCTCATCAATGGGAGGAAACCTCTACATCGGCACATCCACCGACAGCTACGGAACTTCCACGCCATCGGCGTTAACAATACTAAACAGCGGATACACGGGCATCGGCACGACAACCCCGG